>NZ_JBFODG010000035.1:0-17309 GCF_040908215.1 Aeromonas sp. R5-4
TTGGCGATGCTGCCAGCTGTGGGGGCGTCATTGGTGTTAACCACGGTGAGCACGAAGGTGCTGCTGACCGAGGCGTTGCTACTGTCGGTGGCGGTGACCCGGATATTGATGTTGCCGACGTCCCCGTTGGTCGGGGTGCCGGAGAAGGTGCCGGTGGCCGGGTTGAAGCTGAGCCAGCCGGGCAGGGCGGAGCCATCGGCCAGGGTGGCGCTGAGCACCAGACTGTCACCGGGATCGTTGTCAGTGAAGGTGTTGGCCGGCAGGGTAAAGTTAAATACGCCGTCCTCACTGACACTTTGGTTGGCAATGCCAGAGGTTACGGGCGAGGTGTTGCTGGGGGCCACTGTGATGGTCAGGGTGTCGATATCGGACTGGGTTCCACCACTGCCACTCGAGCCTTGGTCATTGGCCACTATTTGCAGGCTGGCTGCGCCTTGATAACCCGAAGTGGGGGTGAAAATCAGACCATTGAGCGCCGTGTTGATATCGGCCTGGCTACCGGTAAAAGTCATGCTGCCATCGCCGCTGCCGTCACCCAGTGTGAAGCTCAGGCCGGCAATAGTCGCCAGGGTCAGAGTCCCTTGACTGGCCGTCAAGGTGACCTGCAGCGACCCGGTCGCATCGGGGTCGCTCAGGCTGATCCCATTACCGTTGGCTGTGCTAAACACCAGTTGGCCATTCTGCGGAGCAGTCTGGTTAGTCGGCAGGTTGTTGACCGGCGCATCGTTGACCGCAGTTACGCTGACGCTCTGGGTGGCGGCGCTGCTGGCGTCGGTGCCGTCGTTGACGGTGAAGCTGACGGTGCGGGTGCTGGTGTTGGGGGTATCGCTGCTGTTGGCGTAAGTGACGGCGCGAAGGGCGGCCTGCCATTGGGCCAGGGTCGCGGTGGCACCGGCCGAGGTGAGGGTGAGCACCCCGGTGCCACTGTTGTAGCTGGCGGAGATGTTGCCCATGGTGCTGCCGTTATTGGTGAAAGCGAGCAGGTCCTGGCCGGACTGGAAGTTACCCGTGATGGTGACGGTGGCGCTGGCCAGGGTGGTGCTGTCTACGTCAGACAGGGTCAGGCTGCTGTCGATGGCTGTGGCTGATGCCCCCTCGGTAAAGGGTGTGGCACCGCCGGTAGTGGTGACCTGTGGCGCATCGTTAGCGGCGGCCACGCTGACGATCTTGGTGGAAGCGCTGCTGGCGTCGGTGCCATCGTTGACGGTGAAGCTGACGGTGCGGGCGCTGGTATTGGGGTTCTCACTGCTGTTGGCGTAGGTGACGGCGCGAAGGGCGGCCTGCCACTGGGCCAAGGTCGCGGTGGCACCGGCCGAGCTGAGGGTGAGCACCCCGGTGCCGCTGTTGTAGCTGGCGGAGATATTGCCCATGGTGCTGCCGTTATTGGTGAAGGCGAGCAGGTCCTGGCCGGACTGGAAGTTACCCGTGATGGCGACGGTGGCGCTGGCCAGGGTGGCGCTGTCGACGTCAGACAGGGTCAGGCTGCTGTCGATGGCGGCCGGCGTTCCCTCGGTGAAGGGGGTAGTGCCGCCGGCTGTGGTGACCTGGGGCGCATCGTTGACCGCAGTCACGCTGACGATCTTGGTGGAAGCGCTGCTGGCGTCGGTGCCATCGTTGACGGTGAAGCTGACGGTGCGGGCGCTGGTGTTGGGGCTCTCGCTGCTGTTGGCGTAAGTGACGGCGCGCAGGGCGGCCTGCCACTGGGCCAGGGTCGCGGTGGCGCCGGCCGAGGTGAGGGTGAGCACCCCGGTGCCACTGTTGTAGCTGGCGGATATGTTGCCCATGGTGCTGCCGTCATTGATGAAGGCGAGCAGGTCTTGGCCAGACTGGAAGTTACCCGTGATGGCGACGGTGGCGCTGGCCAGGGTGGCGCTGTCGACGTCAGACAGGGTCAGGCTGCTGTCGATGGTAGTGGCTGATGCCCCCTCGGTGAAGGGTGTGGCACCGCCGGTAGTGGTGACCTGTGGCGCATCGTTAGCGGCGGCCACGCTGACGCCCTTGGTGGCGGTGCTGCTGGCGTCGGTGCCATCGTTGACAGTGAAGCTGACGGTGCGGGTGCTGGTGTTGGGGGTATCGCTGCTGTTGGCGTAGGTGACGGCGCGAAGGGCGGCCTGCCACTGGGCCAAGGTCGCGGTGGCACCAGCCGAGCTGAGGGTGAGCACCCCGGTGCCGCTGTTGTAGCTGGCGGAGATATTGCCCATGGTGCTGCCGTTATTGGTGAAGGCGAGCAGGTCCTGGCCGGACTGGAAGTTCCCCGTGATGGCAATGGTGGCGCTGGCCAGGGTGGTGCTGTCGACGTCAGACAGGGTCAGGCTGCTGTCGATGGCGGTCGGGGTTCCCTCGGTGAAGGGGGTAGTGCCGCCTGCGGTGGTGACCGAGGGGGCATCGTTGACCGGGGTGAGCGCCACGGTAGAGGCAAGCCCCGGATTGGCGCTGTTGCTACTGCTGCCGTTGTCGTTGATCTGGGTGATGGTCACCACCCGGCTGTTACTGCCCGGATTATCGCTGGTGTTGCGATAGCCAAGTCCGTCGACCAGGGTTCCCATCTGGCTGTTGTCGCGGCTGAGGCCGCTCAGGGCCACGGTGGCGGTGGAGCCAGCCAGCGTTATGCTGTAGCTGCCGCCATTGGCGAGAGCTCCATTGTTGCCATTGCTCAGAGCGATCTCGACCCCGTCTATCTTCAGCCACTCCTGGCTGCCATTCAGCACATTGGTGACGGTCAGCGTCATGCCGTTAAAAACTTGGCCCGCGTCGTTGGTTGCCGCTGAGACACCGCTAAACAGGTCCACGGCCGCCCCCCCTTCGGTAAAGCCGGGGTTGGCGGCGGTGGCGCTGAGGGTGGGGGCATGGTCAGAGGAGGGCGTCGTGATATTGTCGAGCACTATATTGTCTATGAAGAAAAACAAGTCGCCACCGCCCTGCAAGGTAATTTCTACCCAAGTCACCCCATTCAGTACACTGTTGTTAGGGGCCACTGTCTCGGCTAGAGCTCCGCCTTGGAGCGGGAACGTAGTGCTGCCTTTGTCGGTGGTCAGGACCAGGGTCAGAGGGGTTCCGCTATCTTCGGCGAGGTTGAACTGCTTCAGATCGAAGACCTTGCCAGGGTCTATGGTCAGGGTCAGCTTGGTCGGAAAGACGTTTGTATCTCTATCTACACCAACAATGACATTCCCCCCGCTATTGAACACCACCCCCCCGAAGAAGTCGGTCTCGGTACCCACGATTATGCCGCCTTGGTCCGCTGTAATCTTCAACGTGTCTGCGCCTATGGTTTGGGTTACGACTGTGTTGAAGGGACCGCCCCAGGTCGTGTCTCCCGTCGTACCTGGCCCGAAATCGAAGGTGACTTGCGCCAGATTGCCACTATAGCGGGCCATGTTCTGAGCCGTGAGCGGCAGGCCGGCCTCAATGTTGCCAGTGCGGGCCTCGAGTTGCCAATCCCCCTTGCCCCCCGTGTCGTCGGTTGAAGCAGCCACATCGGCCCCGGTGATACTAGCGAGGCTGGCGATCAGGTTGGTGCCGCTCCCCGCCGCGATGTCGCAGCCATAGAGCAGCAGATCCCCGTTCGGATTGAGCACCTCGCCCAAGGTGGATAGCTGGGTGGCATACGATGCCAGGTTGGCCGAGGTCAGGGTGAGGTTGCCAAGACGGATCTGGCCTTCGGCCCCGTGGCTGATGAGATGGACGGCATCATAGCCGGTGTGATTCGCGGCCCAGTCGGCGATCTGGGTCAGTGCATCGCCACCGGCATCCAGTATCACCACCTCCACTCCGGGTTTGACCCCTTGCGCCAGCTGCTGGTGATCCGGCACCGTGCTATCGATAAAGACCACCTCCTTGGCGGGGGGCTGGGCCTCGGCGGTGGCTGCGTCGGGCTGCGCCGCCTCGACGACGGTGGCGGCCATGGCGCCGTCAAACAGCATGCGCGGCTCCAGCGCATAACCCAGGTTGAGGGGGCGACGCGCTTCGTGCCCCTGGGGGGCGGTGACGTTACGGGTAAACCAGGTACGCCAGTCCATAGTAATGACCTCTCATCCTTGAGTGGGGGGCATGCCGCAATGCCATGTCGGCTTGCGCCGACGCTATCATGGCTACTCTTATGAGCCCCCAATATGGATGGAGGCTTTCCGGCTGGTAGCGTAGACTCTTACGAGCCTGCTGGCAAGGTGGGCGATGAGGTCGGGCTATGCCGGCCCGATAAGAACGCATACAAGGAAGAGAGGACACAGGATGAAAAGACAACATATTGCACTGGTGACCAGTCTGCTGGCGGGGCTGCTGCCCCAGGCCGCACAAGCCTGCGGAGATGGTGCTTATATAGGACAGGTCTGTTTTATGGCCACCCCGTTCTGCCCCCATGGCACGCTCGAGGCCAACGGCCAGTTGTTACAGATTTCGGGGAATGCGGCGCTGTACTCCCTGCTGGGCATCGCCTATGGCGGGGATGCGCGCACCAACTTCGGCCTGCCGGATCTGCGTGGCCGCTCCCCCAGAGGGCAGGGCCAAGGTGTTACCCCTGAAGGTGGTAAGCTTATAAATACGGATCTGGGTGATAAGCGAGGTGCGAACTCGACTACGCTGCTGCTAATGCACATGCCAGCACATAAACACATGGCCTCCTTCACCCCCACCAATGCCTTCAAGGTGACAGCCAGCCTGCCGGTGTCTAGCTCCCTGGGTGATGTAAGCATCTTGTCCTCTGGCACCGGCTATCTGGCGGGTCTGGACGGTAACGCGGGTAAAACCGACGTTGACATGAAGGGGCCCTATACTAGGACGGCTCCGTCAGCGGGCAGCGCCACCCTTCCGGTCACCGCCGCAGTCAGTTATGAAGGCTCTGGGAGCGTAACGGTGGATCTCGCCGGTGGTTCGCAGCCTTTCTCCATCGATTCCCCCTACCTGGGTCTGAAGGCATGTATTGTCGTGGATGGCATCTACCCACAGAAGCCCTACTAAAAACCACTCTCTCTGATCGCCAGAGCCCAAGCTCGGCGACCGAACCGGCCAAGCAGAGACTCTGCTTGGCCATCCAGCAGGACCAGGCCCCGTTGCTGGCCTGCCCCCGGCAGGGGGGGCCCCGGGCTTAGCGTGACACCGTAGTGGGCTTGCAGGGGCACGGCTCTCTGCTCGGCGTCGCGGCGTACCCCGATGGGGCCGCCGCGATCCGAGGCCAACGCCTCGAGCGGCAGGCTGGTGATCCCGGTGGCGTCGATATGATCCAGCCGCACCGGCAGGGCCGCGGTGCTGGGATCGTCTGCAATAAACTCGCCGCGTGCCCCCGGGGTGAGGCGAGCCAGGCTCTCTTCTTGCACATAACCGCGGACCCGCCCTGCGCCCGTATCGACGATCCGCAGCAGGGGCTGCTCTACCCCGAGCCAGCGACCCTGCGCCAGACCCTGCGCCAGATCGCGCACCACGCCGGCCTGGAGCGCCCGCAGTTGCAGGCGCTCACGTTGTGCCACCCATCCTCGGTACTCGGTCAGTGCCTCGGCCAGACGCCGGGCTAGCACAGGGCCGTCGCTGGCCGTCTCCTTGCGCGCACTCTGACGGCGCAGCTCCAGCTCCAGGGCGGTGACCCGGTGCCGGGAGATCGCTAGGCGGGCGTCCAGATCGGGAGAGGAGAGGCTGATCAGGACCTGGTTCGCCTCGACCCGGTCGCCATCGGCGACCAGGACCCTTTGCACCCGGGCCGGCACCGGGGCGTAGAGTGTGCCCACATAGCCGGCCTCCAGTATGGCGGGAATGGCGATGCGGGTGCGCCAGGGGAGCAGCAGGGCGCCGAGCACAAGCAGCAGGCCGGCCGCAGTCAGCAGGGCCCGTCTGGCGTTAGCCCGCTGGCGCTGCTGCCACCAGAGGGCCAGCTCGCGCACGATGGGCAGGGCGATGAACCATCCAATTTCGACTGCCATCAGTGCAATCCCCAGCAGTTTGAAGAAGAAGTGATAGACGGTCAGGGCGATCCCGAGGAACAGGATGAAGCGCCAGACCCAGGAGGCATACCCCCAGAGCAGCAGGCGTCGCCGCATTCGGGGTGGCCAGACCTCGGGGGCGGCGCTGCCGTAGCCGAACAGCAGCTCGCGCAGGTGCCAGCGACACAGGGCGAAGGCGCGATCTTGCAGGTTGTCGATGCGCCACAGGTCGCTGAGCAGGAAATAGCCGTCGAAGCGCATCAGGGGGTTGAGATTGATGAGCAGGGAGCCCACCCAGGTCACGCTCGAAAGCAGCAGGGCGGCGCTACGCAGCATGCCGTCTGGCAACAGCAGCCAGGCCAGCAGCGCCAGGCTGGCCAGCAGCATCTCGGCCAGCACGCCGCCGGCGCCGATCCAGAGCCGGGCGCGCCTGTCTTGCACCCGCCAGGCGTCGCTGACATCGGTGTAAAACATCGGCAGCATGACCACGAAGGCCACCCCCATGCTACGCACCCGGCAACCGGCCCGCTTGGCCATGAAGGCGTGCCCCAGCTCGTGGCAGAACTTGGCCAGCAGCAGGCTGGCGCCGAGCAGCAGGGCGCCCTCCAGGTTAAACAGCTGCGGGAAGGCGTGATGATAGCGGGCCCAGTCGCGGCCCAGCAGGAACAGCGCGGCCAGCAGCAGCCAGGGGAGCAGCAGACGCAGGCCGGCCAGTCGGCGCAGGGTGGGCCAGAGTCGGGTCAGCAGAGGATCGGGGCGCCACAGGGGCAGGCGAAAGAAGAGGTACTGATGGAGCAGGTGGCGCCAGAATGAGACCCGCCGGCGCGATGCCTTCTCGGAATAGCCGGCCCGCTGCATCGGGTCCCGACTGGCGATCAGGTCGTGGCCGCGCAGGAAGAGCAACAGTTGTTGCAGGTCTTGTTCATTGAGGGGAAGCCCCACCTCCCGGTTGGCGGCGGCCAGCACCCCCTCGGCATTGCCGCAGGACCAGTGACGCAGCAGGCGCAGTGCCGTGGCGGTCAACTTGTAATAACGACCGCTGATCGCGTCGCTCAGTACCCACTGCGGCGCGCCGTCCAGGCCGGGGGCGGCGGCGTCGAGGCGCAGATCGTCGCGCAGGGGGGGCAGGGGGGTCATAGGCCCAAGGTCTTGCGCAAGGCGGCCAGGGGGCGGCGGAACAGATAGACCGCCAGGGGCACCTCTTCACCAAACAGCTTGGCGGTGCCGCGCAGCCCGATCCGCGGCGGGGGCTCGCTGAAGCGGGCGTCGAGCCGATAGGCCAGCACCCCGGCTGTGGTCGGCAGCGCCTCATAGGCGATCCGCTCCAGTCTGGCCTGACGGCGGCGCAAGGGATCGCTGTCGAGAAACAGCGCGACCTCGGCCCCCGCGGCGAGCTGGATGGCATCCCCAACGTCCAGCTCGATGCGAAGCTCGGCCTGGGTCGGGTCGGCCAGTTCCATCAGCCGTTCGCCGGTGCGAACTGGCTTGCCAATCCAGCGCTCAGTATCGGCAAAGACGGCGATGCCGTCTCGCTCTGCCTTGACCTCGCTGCGCGCGAGCAGGGCCTGGGCATAGTTGCGTTCCGCCCGCTTCTGGGCGACCTGGGCCGCCAGCCAGTCGAGGCGCGCGTTGGAGTCGGCGTCCTGAAAGGCTCGTTGGGCGTTGGCCCTGTACTCGGCCTCGGCTACGCCGAGGGCGCGCTGTGCCACATCGGCCTGAGCCTTGAGGGTGGTGGCATCGAAATGCACCAGCGGATCCCCCTTTTTCACTCTCTGGTTGGGCTGTACCAGGAATTCGGAAACCACGGCATCAAGAGGTGCCGCCACCGTGTGACCGTCCAGAGGCACCACCTCGGCGGGAGCCAGTACCGACTGGCGTACCGGAATGAACATGGCCAGCCCGAGCAGACCACACAGCAGCCAGGGGCGCCAACCCGTCTTCATGCCGCGCCAGGGACGTATGGGCTCCAGCGCCAGCCAGGCGTGGGCATAGACCTCTGCCAGCTGTTGTGCCAGCAGGGTATCGGTCGGCTGCCACTGGGTATCGCGGCCGTACCAGAGTCCGCCAAAGGGGCGACCGCTACGCTCCAGCAAGGGGATCCAGAGGGCCTCGGGGGCGGCCAGCTCGCGCCAGTCGTCCCGGGTCTGGCTATCCAGCCGGGCGGCGTCCACCACCTGGGGCCGCGCCGGTTCGTCCAGCTGCCGACAGGTCCGCTCGATCATGGCCACGAAGGGGGAGTGGGGATCGGCCGTGGTCACCCCGGTCACGGCGCGCACCCTGCCGCCGATGATCAGGGCCGCGTGACGATAGCCGAGCAGGGGGGGGCTGTCGTTGACCATGATGTAGGCCAGCGCCTCGCCGCTGGCGGCCTTGCGCGCCTGCTGCTCGAGATGGAGAAACAGCAGGAAGCCCTGATCGCATTGGTCCTTGGCCGCCGTCATGGTGTCTCCGTGAAGTGCGCCGTGCCGCTCATGCCGGCCATTAATGCCTGATGATTGTCCTTGGTGCGACCAATCAGGGGCAGGGTCTGGCTGCTCTCGTCGATGCGGGCACCGAGGCGGACCACCTCGGCCTGCAGTGGCTGGCCCGTCTCGTCGGGTACGAAATCGAAGCCCTGGCCGGGTTTGAGCCTGGCCAACCAGCGAGAGGGAACCAGGAGGTGGATCTCAAGATGGCGGTTATCGACTATCTCCAGCAGCGGCGTTCCCGGGTTTGCGCTCTCATGGGCCTGGATCCGCTGGCTGACGACTTGGCCGTCAAAGGGGGCGAGGATCCGGCAACGGTCGACCTGGATCTGATAGACCCGGCTCTCGGCCCTGGCCTGGGCCAGGTGCGCTTCAGAGAGTGCCACCGCATGGCGGCCGACCGACTTCATCTCGGCCAACTGGCGGTTCTGGGCCAGCTCCTGCTGGGCAGCGCCGGCGGCGGCTTGGCTGGCGGCGAGCTGGGCTTGATAGGCGGCGCAGTCAAAGCGTATCAGGAGATCGCCGCGGCGAAAGTTCTCTCCCTCGCGATAAGGCATTTCCAGCACCCGAGCGTTCAACTCGCTGGAGAGAAGGGCGCGATCGAGGGCTCGCAGCACCCCCCTGATCTCTTGGCCCTTCTCCTCGGGAGTAGAGAAGAGATCGTTCGTTTCGGCCCGAAGAGGGCCTGCCAAAAGGCCGAGCAGCACCAGTAAGGTCGATCTGGCAATGTGTCGAATCAGGGTCACGTCAAGCATCCTGCCAATAGTGGGACTCAAATCATGCAGATAGTGCCTTATTCGAGGTTTTTTTCCCACCTCTGCTTGGGGGTCACTGAAAAGGTATGCGTCGGGCAATCACGGGAATGCCTTCGAGCAGAGGAGCAAGCGTGGGTTAGCAGGCCGCTCTACTGTTTACTGCGTGTGAAAAGAGTGAGGGAGGCGTTATGCCTCCCTCTTGCGATACACGTGCAGACGCTGGGAGCTGTTGCCTGTGTCAGCGGGGCGGCAGCCCCAACAGGGTGCGCAGCTGGCTGGCGGTGGCCTCCACCGCCAGCCAGTCGTCACCGGTTACCGTGATATGGCCCATCTTGCGGCCGGGGCGGGGTTCGCCCTTGCCATAGAGGTGCAGATGCAGGCCGGGCAGCGCCAGCAGGGCGGCCCAGTCTGGCGTGCCCTTCTGCCAGAGATCCCCCAGCAGGTTGATTAACAGGGCGGGACGCACGGCGATCTGCTCCGGCAGCGGCAGATCGCACAGGGCCCGTACCTGCAACTCGAACTGGCTGCATGCAGCGTTGTCGAGGCTGGGGTGACCCGAGTTGTGGGGGCGGGGTGCCAGCTCGTTGACCAGCAGTCGGCCTTCCACCAGAAAAAACTCCACCGTCAGCACCCCGACGTAATCGAGGGCGGCGATCAGCCGCTCAGCGATCCCTTTGGCTTCGCTCTCCAGCGCCGGCACATTGGCCGGGGAGCGGGTCTGATCGAGGATGCCACCGCTGTGCCAGTTTTGCACCAGTGGCAGGGCGCTAATGGTACCGCTCGGGCTGCGCGCCAGGGTCAGGGCAAACTCCCCCTCCAGTGCTAGCCGTTGTTCCAGCACGCAGGGGACGCCACTGGCTGCCAGCGTCGTCGCCAGCTCATCCAGATTACTCACTTGCCACTGCCCCTTGCCGTCGTACCCTTCGCGGGCCGTTTTGAGAATGGCGGGCAAGAGTTCGCTGGCCTGTGCGGGGATGGGCGCTTCCGGCAGTAGCGTCAGAGAGGGGGCTACCGGGATGTCAGCACCGCGCAGAAAGGCTTTCTCCTCGCGGCGATCCTGACAGATCCGCACCGCGCTGGCGGCCGGGCGCACCGGCTTTTGTTTTTCGAGCAGGGCGAGGGTGGCGGCGGGCACATTTTCGAATTCGCAGCTGATGGCCTCGCAGCGGCTAGCCAGCTCGTACAGGGCGGTCTGGTCGTCATAGGGGGCGACAATATGGTGAGCGGCTGCGGCACCGGCGATGCTGGCCGGATCGGGATCCAGCACCACTACCTTGTAGCCGAGGCGGTGGGCGGCCATCACGAAGTAGCGGCCAAGCTGGCCGCCCCCCAGCATGCCGAGGGTGGCGGGTGGCAGGATCATGTCGGCTCCTCCAGTTGCAGTGCCAGCACCCGGTCGCGCTCGCGGGTGCGGAAGTCGTCGAGCTGCTGCCGGTAGCGGGGGGCGTCGCCGTCTTGTGCAACGGAGAGCAGAGAGACCGCAAACAGTGCTGCGTTGGCAGCCCCCGCCTCGCCGATGGCGAAGGTGGCGACCGGTACCCCCTTGGGCATCTGCACGATGGAGAGTAGCGAGTCCATTCCCTTGAGATGACGGGAGGGGATGGGCACCCCCAGCACCGGCAGCGTGGTCTTGGCGGCGACCATGCCCGGCAGATGGGCAGCGCCACCGGCCCCGGCGATGATGGCGCGCAGGCCGCGCTCGCGGGCAGTGGTGGCATACTCGAACAGCAGATCCGGGGTGCGATGGGCCGAGACTACCTGCGCCTCGTAGGGCACGCCGTGCTCCTTGAGGATGCGGGCGGCAGCCTGCAGCACGGGCCAGTCGGAGTCGGAGCCCATTACCAGGCCGATCAGGGGAGGGGTGTTCATTTTCTCTTAATCCTTGACGTCAAACGTTTGCTTTTGGTGGGCAAAAAGAGCCGGCAAGCCGGCTCAGAATTTCTCGGGTCGCACGATTTCGACCGGTTGCAGAAAGGCGATCATGGCGTAATCGGGGTAGTAGCGACTCTGCAGGTGGGCCAGCAGCCGCTCCGCCTGCTCCCGACTGCAGATCGCTTCCAGCCGGATGTTGCCGCTCTCGCTCCAGCTGGCGTTGCGCTCGCCATGATCTCCCCGGCCGCGGGCATCTGTGATGGTGTAGCCGCGCAGCCCCTCGCGGGTGAGGGTGCGCAGCAGTGTTGGCTCCAGATTGGCTTCCGTAATGACGGTCAGCAGGGTGCGGGTCTCGGTCTGCATGTGGCTACTCCGTGAAGTGGCGGGCCCAGCTGTGGTAGAGCGGGATCCCCAGCATGATGTTGAACGGGAAGGTGACTCCCAGCACGGCGCTGAGGGACAGCCCCGGGTTGGCCTGAGGCACGGCGATGCGCATGGTGGCCGGCACGGCAATATAGGAGGCACTGGCCGCCAGGGTAGCCAGCAGGGTCAGGCCGCCGAGAGAGAGGCCCATCAGCTGGCCAGCCGCCAGCCCCAGTCCCGCCGAGGCGAGCGGCATCAACAGGGCGAAGCTGAGCAGGAACAGGCCATGGCGGCGCAGATCCTGACACTGGCGGGCGACGATGAGGCCCATCTCCAGCAGGAACAGCGCCAGCGCTCCCTTGAACAGGTCGACAAACAGCGGCTTGAGCGGAGCAATTCCATCCGGCCCGGCCAGATAGCCGATGGCCATGCCGCCCAGCAGCAGAGTCACCCCTTTGCCGAGGAAGGTCTCGTGGGCCAGCATGCGCCAGCGAGTCTCGCGACTGATGCCGCGGGCCAGCACTATGCCCACCAGAATGGCCGGGATCTCCATCACCGCGAGAAAGATGGAGAGCTGGGATTCAAAGCTGATGCCCCGCTCGGTGAGCCAGTTCACCCCGACCGCAAAGGTGGCGACGCTGACCGAGCCGTAGTGGGCTGCGGTGGCAGCGGCATCGACCCGGTTCATCTTGAGGCGCAGCACGGCAAAGCCGAGCAGGGTCTGCACCACGCCGAGCAGGATCACCAGCGCCAGTTGTGGTAGCAGAGGTTGCAGGGATTGCTGGGCCAGACCGACGCCGCCCTTGAGGCCGATGGCCAGTAGCAGAAAGAGGGAGAGGGTGTCGTAGAGGGCAGGAGGCAGTTTGAGCTCGGAGCGCACCAGACCGGCCAGCAGACCAAACAGAAAGAAGAGTACAACAACGTCCAGCATGATGGTTCGCAGGGCAGTTCAGATAATGGTTGCATGCTAGAGCCCGCAATGTTTCGATAAAATCAGATTCTCGCTGATGGTTGTTCGGTAAAAACTGATAGGGAACGGCATGCTCAACTACAAACAGCTCTACTACTTCTGGCATGTGGCGCGCAGTGGCAGCGTGACGCAGGCAGCTGAACAGCTGCACTTAACGCCGCAGACCATCAGCGGTCAGGTCGCCGAGCTGGAGCAGTCTCTCGGGGTGGCGCTGTTCAACCGGGTGGGGCGGCGTCTGGTGCTGACCGCTGCCGGACGGCAGGCGCAGGAGCAGGCGGGGGCGATTTTCTCGCTCGGTGCCGAGCTGGAGCACACCCTGCGCCACGCCAGTCAGGAGCTGACCATGCAGGTGGGGATCGCCGATTCGGTACCCCGCACCCTGGCGTTCGAGCTGCTGGCTCCCGCCATGGCGCTGGCGACGCCGCTGCGGTTGGTGTGTCACGAGGAGCGGGCCGAGCAGCTGTTCAGCGAACTGGCCCGCCACAAGCTCGACATGGTGCTGATCGATCGCCCGCTCCCTCCCGACAGCGGCGTGCGTGGCTATAATCACGAGCTGGGGCGCAGCCCGCTGGCGCTGTTTGCCAGCCCGGAGCTGGCGGCGCGGGCGCGGGATGGCTTTCCCGCCTCGCTGGAGGGGTTGCCGTTGCTGATCCCCGGAGAGAAGTCGGCTACCCACGATCGGCTGCTGGCCTGGTATCGCCAGCAGGGCATTCATCCCCATCTGGTGGGGCAGTTTGATGACTCCACTCTGATGAAGTCGTTCGGCAAGGCGGGGATGGGGATCTTCCCGGCGCCGCTGGCGATGGCTGACGAAATTGGTCGCCTCTACGGGGTGGAGCGGATTGCGACCCTCACCGACGTTACCCTCTCTTACTATCTGGTCTCGGCAGGGCGCCATCTCTCCCATCCCGGGGTGCAGGCGGTGATGGAGGGGGCCCAGCGGCGGCTGGCGGCGCTGGCTGGCAATAAATAGAAATCTGGATGGCTATACATCCAGCTTGGCTCTGCCTATAATCCTCCCGCTTTGGCGCATCATGCTTAATAGGGAATCCGGTGAGAATCCGGAGCTGGCGCGCAGCGGTAAGGGGGAACGAAGCGACATCAGGGCACTGCCGTCAGGCGGGAAGCCGTCGCCGTAGGCTATCAGCCCCCGAGCCCGAAGACCTGCCAGAGTTCGTATTTCGGGCCGAGAGAAACCGGCCACGAAGTAGATACTTACGCGAACTTAAGGATCTCTCATGTCGAAGAAATTTCTGGCGGCTGCCCTGTTGCCGACGGCGGCGTTTGCCCAAACCACCATCCCCATCAATCCAACTCTGGTCATTACGGCCAACCGCGTGGAACAACCGGTCAGCTCGGTGCTGGCGCCCGTTGTGGTGATCGATCGTGCCGAGATCGAATCTCGTCAGGTTCAGAGTTTGCCCGAACTGCTGAAAACCCTGCCCGGTGTGCAGATAGCGACACTGGGAGGCCGGGGTCACATCAGCAGCCTGTTTATCCGTGGAACCAACTCCAACCACTCGCTGGTTTTGATGAATGGTCGTCCGATTGCCGCCATGGTGGCAGGTACGCCTGATCTCAGCCAAATCCCGCTCGGCAATATCGAGCGCATCGAGTATATCCGTGGCCCACGCGCGGCTGTGTATGGTTCCGATGCCATTGGCGGCGTTATCAACCTCATCACCAAAACATCCGCCAAGAATGGCAGCGAGACACATTTGAAGGGGGGTGCTGGCAGCAATGGTTATGGCCAAGGCGAGCTCAGAACGGTTCAGTCATTGGGTCAAAAAACCGATATGAACATGCTGATTGGCTACGAGCGTACCGATGGTTTTGATGTCGTAGCCAATACCAAACAGCCGGATCGGGATGGTTTTGCCAGCCGTAATGGCCAAATTGGTTTGAACCACGCTTTTAATGATGCTTGGAGTGCGGACTTCAATGCTCAGGGCTATGACAATCTCACCGACACAGATGGCAGCACGGACCAGAGTCGGGTACAGGCTTTCCAATATGATGGTGGTCTCAAGTTCCAGGGTAAGGATCTGATCAGTCGACTTGAAGCTAGTTACGGTGAGAACAAGCTGAAGACTTGGCAGGAGGCTAAAGGAGAGGCTAGCGGTGAGCCTATTCATACAGGTTTAACCCGCTTCTCCTGGATTAACAGTTGGAGCGGCATCGAAGGGATGAATCTGACCGGTGGCGCAGATTGGCAGCGTGAGGAGATGAAATCAGACTCCCGCAGCTATGGCAAAACCTTCAGCGCACCTGATCGCGACAATACCGGTCTGTTTGCCGTGGGGAGCTACCGTTGGCAGGCGCTGCTGTGGGAGCTGTCAGGTCGTACCGATGACAACCAGCAATATGGCCGTCACAACACTTGGTCTGCGGCCAGCGGGCTGGATATCGATGAAAACCATAATGTCCGGCTGAGCTACGGTACTGGCTTCAAAGCGCCCACCTTCAACCAGCTCTATTATCCAGGGTCTGAGAATCCGACACTCAAGCCGGAAGAGAGCAAAAACCTGGAGCTGGGTCTGTCAGGCCGCTATTCGGCCTGGGACTGGTCTGTAAATCTGTATCGCAACCGCATCGATAATCTGATTTATTGCCTGACCAGCATGAGCTACACCTGCAATCCCAAAAATACCACGGCGGATATCAAAGGGCTGGAAACGGAAATCGGTATCGATACCGGGCCCGTGCATCATCGTTTGAGTTACGACTACACCAGAGCCAAAGACAAGGGTAATCAGGATTTGCAGTTGCTGCGCAGAGCCGAGCATAAGGGTAGCTGGATCGCAGATACCCGATTCGATGCCACGACACTGACAACTGAGCTGCTCTATGTCGGCAAGCGCTATGACAATAACTGGGCGACAAACCAACGGGTAGAGCTCGGTGCGTATACGTTGTTAAACCTGGCCGCCAGTTACGAGGTAACTCAGCAATTTACCTTGGGGGGGCGTATAGATAACTTGTTCGATCGTGATTACGCCCCTGCCTATGGTTATGCCTCACCGGGTACCGAGTTCAAAGTGACTGCCGATTATCGCTTCTGATGCTTTATTCGGTTCATCTTTGAAAAACCGAGGCCCTGCCATTGGCAGGGCCTTTTCTATTGGCGGCAGGCGGGAGTATGATCGCCGCCTTGCACCAAAGGGGGAGGTCAAGTGGCCAATATTCTCGTGTTTGACTCCGGTATGGGTGGCCTGACCATCTACCGCGAGATCCGTCGCGTTCTGCCGGTACACAACTATTTCTACTGCTTCGACAATGCCAACTTCCCCTATGGTGAATTGAGTGAGCCCGCTCTCATCGCAGCCTGTTCCCGCTTGGTTACTACCATGGTGGCCCGTCATCAGATCGATCTGGTGGTGATTGCCTGCAACACGGCCAGCACCATAGCGCTGCCGGCCCTGCGCGAGGCTCTGGATATTCCCGTGGTGGGGGTGGTGCCAGCCATCAAGCCCGCAGCTGCGCAGACTCGCAATGGTTGTATCGGTCTGCTGGCCACACCGGGTACCGTCAGCCGCGACTATACCCACGAACTGATCGCCCAGTTTGCCCCCGGCAAGCGGGTGCTGCTCAAGGGCACCACCGAGCTGGTAATAGAGGCGGAGCACAAGCTGGCGGGCCTGCCGGTCAATATGGCGCTGCTGCGTGAAGTGCTGGCTGACTGGCTGGAGGGGGAAGAGAAGCCGGATACGCTGGTACTCGGTTGTACCCACTTTCCGCTACTCAATGAAGAGATTGGGCAGTTGATGCCGCAATGTCAGCTGATCGACTCAGGCAGTGCAGTTGCCAAACGGGTGGCCTGGTTGCTGAGCAATGGCGGGCATGCAACCTTGCAGCCTGTACATATAGAAGAGGTGATTGCCAGGGCTTACTGCACCCGGCTGGATGGGGAGGCTCAAAAACTGACAGCCCCCTTGCAAGCATGGGGGCTGTCATCACTGGAAGAGGTGAAGTACTGACGAGCGGTTAGGCGTCAGTTTCGCTACCTTCTCTTTCCTCTTTATCACGTTTGTCATTCGCTTCACGCACCTTGAGGGTGCGCTGCTGATACTCTTTGTCATTCAAAGCGGCAATCGCCTTGGCGGCATCGGCGGCGGGCATCTCCACGAAACCGAAACCTCTGCGCTTGCCGGTTGCCTTGTCTTTCATCAACCGTACGGAAATGACCTGGCCCTGTTCGGCAAACAATTCGCGCACTGCAATCTCGTTGGCGCGATAGGGCAGGTTGCCTACATATAAGGTGCAAGTCTCCTGATTGGCGATCGACTCGGCGACATTAGCCGAGGTTCGCTTCAGGAACAGCGGTACCACGAAACCGCCGATGGCCAGACCTGCTGCAAAAATCACTTCCGCTTTCAAAGAGAACTGCAGGGCCTGGGCAACCAGGTAGCCAACCACTGCCAATACCAGAGCAAGGATTGCGGCCTGCATATATACGGGAAACTTGGATAAATTCATCTTAAAAGACCTTTTGTAAATGAAAGCAAAAAAGGTGCAACACTATATTCACCTCCATGGTAACCAGCTTTCCTGATTGGCGCTACCATGGACCACTCGGGAGAGGTTATCGGCTCCAGTATGGCATTCCCAAGGTCACTGAAGGCGACATAAATGACGCTAAAATGGGAGTGAGATAACCGGATTGTGGATAACATTGTATATATACACTGAATAAGCTGTTTCTAATTGAATAATTTGAAATTTTCGTGATTTTCTTCAAAAAAAGTCTTGTCATCGCAGCGTCGCTCCCTATAATGCGCCCCTACCAGCACGGCGGAACACGCCGAACTGATGAGCCAGCTCCCTTGTGAAGCCGGCGCCGAAAGAAAAGCGAAAACAACCGCTTGACTTTCGAAGTGAGAAGCGTAATATGCGCCTCCTCAACGCGACAAGCGTGACGCTCTTTAACAATTTGAATCAAGCAATCTGTGTGGGCACTCACAGCATCGAACATCAA
>NZ_JBFODG010000036.1:0-25096 GCF_040908215.1 Aeromonas sp. R5-4
GGGGTGTGTAAGCGCAGTGATGTGTTGAGCTAACCCATACTAATTACCCGTGAGGCTTAACCATACAACACCCAAGAAGTGTTCTAAGGCTTGTAGCAAATACCAAGCGAACTACTTACATCAGCTTTCACAGATTGAAGATTTTTGCCTGGCGGCCATAGCGCCGTGGAACCACCTGATCCCATGCCGAACTCAGAAGTGAAACGCGGTAGCGCCGATGGTAGTGTGGCATTCGCCATGCGAGAGTAGGACACTGCCAGGCACCCAATACAAGAAACCCCGCTCATCGAGCGGGGTTTTTTATTGGCTGAAATTCAGTAAGTCGCCTGATAATTGACCCATCTTATCTCTTCCCCTCTGTTCTTATTGTTACTCTTCGCTGTTTTCTGGTTCCAAAAATAGCCTGATGTTCCGCTTGGTACTCTTTCTTCACTGAACCGCTGTCGCTCTGTATGGCGGCTCTGGCGTAGTCATGACCCACGAATCCTATGCTCGCCTGTACGCTACGATCTCTTGCTTGCGATCTTTCCTGGGCATCTGCGTCTTGTGTTAGCTGAAGTCTTTCTTTTTGAGCCCTCTGTTTGTCCATGATTTTGTTAGTCGCCCACTGACGTTATGCCAGAGAGTGTGTTGGCTGTGCTAACACGCAGGCGCAGTGGTTGCTGCTTTGGGTCCTTGTTGTTTGGGGTAATAAGGAATTGGGAAGGGATACCCGCAGGAACGCAGAGGTTAGATGTTGGTAGGGGATCTTGTGGTGGCTATTGAGCCTGCAGGTGGGAAAATTAATGGGGGCGCTGAAGAAGGCTAATGTGTTGAGATCTATGAGGAATGACAAATCGGAGGCAAATAAAAAGCCCACGCAACATGGTTGCATGGGCTCGGTATGAATGGCGGAGGAGGTGGGATTTGAACCCACGGATGGTCGCCCATCGCCGGTTTTCAAGACCGGTGCATTCAGCCGCTCTGCCACCCCTCCGCAGCAGTGCGGCGAATATTACCATGCTGATCCGGCTTGTAAATCCCCGTCCGGTTCGATTGCTGGTTAATTGCGCTAAATGACATGAAAAAGTGGCAATCAGGGGGCATCAAGCGCTTTTTTGGCCAGATAACTTGACTTGAAAACAGACTCAACCACTATAGTGGCCTCTATCATATCCTCTGCAAGATAACGTTATGACTATTAAAAATGCCCTGTTTTGCGCGCTGGCTGGTGTGACCCTGCTGGCGACGCCGGTACATGCAAGCGAGCTGACCAAAAGCGATGTCGAGCAAATCGTTCGCGACTATTTGGTCAAGAATCCCGAGATCCTGGTCGAGATGTCCAATGCCCTGCGTGCCAAGCAGGAGAGCCAGCAGGCCGAGAGTGACAAGGCGCTGATCAAGGCTCACTCCAAGCAGCTTTATGCCAATCAGGATCCCGAGATGGGGAATCCGAAGGCGTCGCTGACCATTGTGGAGTTTTTCGATTACAACTGCGGTTACTGCAAACGGGCCCATCCGCTGGTCAAGCAGCTGATGTCGGAAGACAAAGATATCCGGTACATCTACAAGCAGTTCCCCATTCTGAGCGAGTCCTCCTACTTCGCCGCCCGTGCTGCGCTGGCGGTCCAGCTGGGTCAGCCTGACAAGTACCAGGCGTTCCACGAGAAGCTCTATACCCATCAGGGCCCGCTCGCTGATGAAGCACAGGTCAAGCAGTTGGCTGTGGCGGCTGGTGTTGACTGGAGCAAGGTGGAAGCCAAGATCAAGGATGGCAGCATTGACCAGAACCTCGGTACCAACCGTGCGCTGGCTGAAGCGCTCGGTATCTCCGGTACCCCGGCCTTCATCATCGGTGATCAGATCCTGCGCGGTGCTCCCCGTGATCTGGCCAGCCTGAAGGGGTTTATCAAGGACGTGCGTGCCGGCAAGAGCATTCAATAAGCGGTTGTCATGGTCGAGTGCCCAGCGCCCCGGCCAGATACAGAAAGAGGGTCGGTATCACTACCGGCCCTCTTTTTTATTATGTCCTTTGGCACAAGTGGTCGTCGCGAAAGGACCATAACAACGTGCTCAGGACCCGGCCTGTTGGCCTCAGTAACAAGTATTAGCAGAGTCGTTCGGAGTCTATTGATAAATATTTCGCCTTGCAGAGGCGTGTCGTGAGCATTGCTTAATTCCGGTCAAGATTTTTTCTGCTGCTTGCCTTAGAATCGCCGCCCGTTGCAGGAGAAACCCCTATGTTAGTTGATATTTTACGGCTGGTTTTTATAGCCGGAGGCCTCGTATTCGTCTTTATGCTGGTGCAAGCCTGCTGGCGGAAGAAGCAGAGTGGATCCTTTGAAGCGACCCCCTTCTGGCCGGTGGCGTTGATCGGTGGGGTTGCCAACTTCCTCGATACCCTGGGGGTGGGCAGCTTTGCGGTAAAGACCGCCTGCTACAAGCAGTTCAAGCTGATCGATGATCGGGTGTTGCCGGGGACCCTCAATGGGCAGTGCGTGCTGCCAACCGTGACTCAGTCGCTGATCTTCGTCGGCGCAGTAGCAGTGGAGCCGCTGACGCTGATCAGCATGATGATGGCCGCCGCAGCTGGAGCGGCCTGGGGCGCTCGTCATGTGGCCTCATTTGATCGGCAGACCATCCGGTTGGTGATGGCTATCTCCTTACTGGTCGTCGCAGGGTTTATCTTTGCCGGTTTGCTGGGGCTTTTCCCTGTAGGCGGCGATGCGATGGGGCTCAGCGGCTACAAGTTGGCGATCGCCCTGCTCGGCAATTTCATCTTCGGGGTGCTGATGAATGTCGGTATCGGCTTGTTTGCCCCCTGCATGACGTTGGTTTATCTGCTGGGGATGAATCCGCTGGCGGCGTTTCCCATCATGATGGGCTCCACCGCCGTGCTTAGCGTTTTCTCCGCAGGCACTTTTATCCGCAAAGGGGCGTTCGATGCCAAGGCGGTGCTGGCGGTAGCCATCTTCGGCCCCATCGGTGTGGTGTTGGCCGCCATGCTGGTCAAGTCCATGGATATGGAGATGCTGAAGTGGCTGGTTGCCTTTATCGTCATCTATACCTCCTGGACCATGTACGCTTCCTGGCGGGCGGCGCGTCGCTCCCCTGTGCAGCTGACGGTGGAGAGCGCAGGCTAGCCTGTACCAGTGCCGCTTCGGCCTTGGCCCCCAGAAAAACATAGAGGCCAAGCGCCAGCAGCAAACCCACCGCACACCCCATCACTCCGACCGCTGGCCAGAGCAGCTCGCTCTGGCCGAGCGAGCCTTTGAACAGCAGCAACAGCCCCTCGATGGAGACCGCGATCAGAATGGCGGCGATAAAGCGGGTGATGGTGCGGCGAATGGCGCTGTGGCGGAAGATATCCTTATGCAGCAGTACCTCCTCTTCCAGAATGGTCTTGCCCAGATCGAACACCGCCAGTGCCAGCGTCAGGAAAATGATGGCGCTAAAGGCGCCGAGCTGGTTCTGCTGCTCGCCGCACAATAGCTGGTAGAGCTGCTCCAGCCCGTGCCAGATCAGGGTGGCGACGATCAAAAACAGCGCCATGCTGAGCACCACATAGACCGCCTTGAACCAGGGCATGGCGCGGCGGCGCTCCCTGTCCCCCATCAACCAGCCAATCAGCTGATTCAGACAGACGGTGATCTCCCGTCCTTGCCCCTGCACGATAAGGTGCAACCGGTTATGGGCGACCGGTGCCGCAGGCTGGATGCACATCGGCCCCTGATAGTGGTCAATGCTGACCACAAAGGGATACCCCTTGAGCGAGACAAGGGGGGCGCTGAGCAGCCCCTGCAGTAGCGGGGTCAGCTCCTCCTGATACTCCTGATAGCGCCGCAGCACATCGATGGGGCTCATCTCTGCCATATGGACCTCGGTGACGTGGGCTCTTGTGGAGAATGTGCAAATAGTGGGCCTGCTTTATGACAGGGATGGCGGGGTAAGTTGCACCAGAGAATGACAAATCGGTGGATGACGAGGGGGTAATGCACCAGAAATGGGCGTATTGCCGCCCTGTGTGGTGATGGAGTCTCTGTAATAGAAAAGGGCCCATGACGGGCCCTTTGCGACAACCAGCGGCGATTTAGCCAGCCAGCTTGGCGAAGCTGCGTTCGGCGGCGGCCAGAGTGTGTTCAATCTCCTTGTCGCCGTGAGCCAGCGACAGGAAGCCTGCCTCGTAGGCGCTCGGCGCCAGATAGACGCCCTCTTCGAGCATCAGGTGATAGAAGCGCTTGAAGCGTTCCATATCGCAGCGAGTGACCTGCTCGTAGCGGGTGATTTCGGGCTCGTCGGTGAAGAAGAAGCCGAACATGCCGCCCACATAGTTGATGGCGAGCGGGATACCGTGTTTGGCGGCGGCCGCTTTCAGTCCCTCGGCAACACGAGCTGTCTTGGCGCTCAGCTGCTCATAGAGACCCGGCTCCAGCAGCAGATCCAGCATGGTCAGACCGGCCGCCATGGCCACCGGGTTGCCGGAGAGAGTACCCGCCTGATAGACAGGGCCGGTCGGGGCAATGTGCTGCATCACCTTCTTCTTGCCGCCGAAGGCGCCCACAGGCATGCCGGCACCGATGATCTTGCCGAGGGTGGTGAGATCCGGGTCGATGTTGTAGTGACCCTGAGCACCGCGCAGGGAGACGCGGAAGCCGGTCATCACCTCGTCCAGGATCAGCAGGGCGCCGAACTCGTCACAGATGGCGCGCAGCCCTTCCAGGAAGCCGGGGACCGGCGGGATGCAGTTCATGTTGCCTGCGACCGGCTCGACGATGATACAGGCGATCTCGCTGCCGTACTGGGTGAAGGCTTCACGCACCGAATCCAGATCATTGAAGACGCAGGTCAGGGTGTGTTTGGCGAAATCGGCCGGAACGCCCGGGCTGTTGGGCTGACCCAAGGTCAGGGCGCCGGAACCTGCCTTGACCAGCAGGGAGTCGGCGTGGCCGTGGTAGCAACCCTCGAATTTGACGATCTTGTCGCGGCCGGTGTAGCCACGGGCCAGACGGATGGCGCTCATGGTGGCTTCGGTGCCGGAGTTGACCATCCGCACCTGCTCCATGGAGGGGACGATCTGGCGGACTTTCTCGGCCATCAGCACTTCGATCTCGGTCGGCGCACCGTAGCTCAGCCCCTTCTCAACGGCCTTGATGACGGCGGCTTTGATGGCCGGGTGGTTGTGACCCAGCAGCATGGGGCCCCAGGATCCGATGTAATCCACGTAGGCCTGACCATCCACATCATAGAGGTAGGCGCCATCGGCGTGATCGATGAAGCGGGGCGTGCCGCCGACCCCATTGAAGGCGCGGACCGGTGAGTTGACGCCACCCGGAATGGTCTGGCGGGCCTGTTCAAACAGCTGATCTGATTTTGACATGGATCATCCTTAATGGGATTTTGGTCGTCACACAAGGGATTGCAGCCGATTGAGACTCGGCAGGCCGGAGCATCAGGAGTATGCTTTGCGCTCTCGCCACCCGGACTCTCGGTCTGCTCCCGTGACAAAAATTTAACGGGCCGACTATAGCAGAAAGCCCCAGCCCTGGGCAGCCGAGCAACGCGCCGGGTGATCCTGATCTCAGCTAGCTGACGATATGGTTTTTCCAAGTTGGTGTAACAAGATGGCGCAACAAGCTCTCTCCTCTGAAGCCGATACCTCTTCGCGGGGGCCGCTTTCCCGCATTATCCGGCAAGACAAGATGCCCTTGCTGGTGCTGTTGCTGGCGGCGCTGGTCGGCACCCTGGCCGGACTGGTGTGCGGTCTGTTCGAATCTGGTGTCCACTGGCTGGCAGAACAACGTATCGCCTTGCTGGCAGACCGTCCCTGGTGGCAGCTCGGTCTGCTTGGCTTTGGCTTCAGCGCCTTGCTGGGATTTGTCGGTTACTTCCTCACTCATACCTTTGCCCCGGAAGCGGGGGGCTCCGGCATTCCCGAGATCGAGGGGGCGATGGACGATCTGCGCCCGGTGCGGTGGTGGCGGGTGTTGCCGGTCAAGTTCTTCGGTGGCATCTGCACCCTGAGTTCCGGCATGGTGCTGGGGCGGGAGGGGCCTTCGGTACAGATCGGCGGCAACCTCGGCAAGATGGTGGCGGATATCTTCCGGTTGCCCAAGGAGCATGGCCATGCCCTGCTGGCCGCCGGTGCGGCGGGCGGTCTGGCGGCAGCCTTCAATGCGCCGCTGGCGGGCATTCTGTTTGTGATGGAGGAGATGCGGCCGCAATTCCGCTACTCCTTTCTGGCCATCAAGGCGGTGGGGATCTCCGCCATCATGGCGACCCTGATGTTGCAGAACATGAAAGGGCAGGGGGCGGTGATCACTCTGCCGCACTACGATGCGCCAGCCCTCAAGGCGCTCTGGCTGTTCCTCTTTATGGGGGCCACCTTCGGGGTGCTCGGTTTTGTCTTCAACAAGCTGGTGCTGGCCTGTCAGGATGGCTATCTGGCGTTGCATCAGAACAAGCGCCACCGTTTTGTAGCCATCGGCATGCTGGTCGCCGGAACGTTTGGTGTGCTGTCGCTGTTTGCCCCCGCGGTGACGGGCGGCGGCACTGAGCTTATTCCTCATCTGATGGGGGATGAGTATGCGATGGCGACCCTGTTCCTCATCTTCTCGGTGCGGCTGGTTGCGACCCTCATCTGCTTCTGCTCCGGTGCCCCGGGCGGGGTGTTTGCGCCAACCCTGGCGCTGGGCACCCTGTTTGGCGTGGTGTTTGGCCATCTGTTTCATGCGGCGTTTCCGGAGCTGGGCATCGAGCCCGGCGCCTTTGCCATCGCCGGAATGGGGGCTCTCTTTGCTGCCACCGTGCGCGCCCCCATCACGGGTATCGTGCTGGTCACCGAGATGACCGACAACTATCAGCTGATCCTGCCGATGATGATTACCACGGTCGGGGCGACTCTGGTTGCCCAGTGGCTGGGTGGCCGACCCATCTATTCACAGATCCTGGAGCGAACTTTACGGCTCGCCGCGCGTCAAAAGCGGGGTGATGGCAGCGCCACGGCCAGTTAATTTTTCCCTTTATCGCCTTTGGCCTCGGTCCGGGCGGTATAGTGAAGGAAGAGGCGCTGCCGTAAATGGCGTGATAACGGGATGAGGGGCTATGTCCAATCTATTGAAGTTATTGGTCGTGTTAGCCGTTGGCGGGCTCATCGGTTACTTTGTCGGTAACCGTCAGGAGCTGGCCCAGAGCAGTCTGTTGGTGGTACAGCAGGAGACGCTGGATCGTCAGGGCAAGGCCATCGGCCAGCTCAAGACCGAATTGGGGGTAAAAGATACCCAGTTGGCGACCCAGAAAGCGGCCTTCGAGCAGTTGCAGACCACCCTGAAGAGTCAGGAGGCGCAGGTGCAGGAGCTCAAGCGCCAGCTGGCCTTTTTCGAGCGGATCATGCGCCCCACCGGCGAACAGGTGGGGGTGGTGATCGACAACCTGACCCTGCAGGAGACCAGCATTCCCGGTCGTTACCACTACCGTCTCGCCCTGACCCAGCCCGCCAAAAAGCGGGAGCTGTTCCGTGGTCAGGTGCAGATCCGAGTCGAGGGGAGCCTGGCCGACAAGCCGAAGACGCTGACCGGTCGCGATCTCGGAATGAAGGTGAGCGAGTGGCGTTATGCCCTGCGTTATTTCCAGCTGCTGGAAGGGAATTGGCAGTTGCCGGAAGGCTTTGTGCCGGATCGGATCCGTGTCACCATCAACAAGGATGGCAGGCAACCGGCGCAAGAGCTGCTGGTTGAGTGGGGCGAGGTGATCAAGCCGCTGGTCGCCGCACCGCCTGCTCCGGTTCCCGCTGCCGGTTAAACGTGGTGAATACTTGAACTGAATGGTCGGGTATTGGATAATTTCGCGGTTTCCATGTTTGTGGATCTAATGGTTGTGAGGTCAGTAATGAGTGCAGTAGCAGAAGCCCCGCTGCCCATCCAGATGACGGATGCGGCGGCCAACAAGGTGAAGAACCTGATCACCGAGGAAGAGAATCCCGAGCTGAAGCTGCGGGTATACATCACGGGTGGGGGCTGCTCCGGTTTCCAGTATGGCTTTACCTTTGATGAGAAGATCAACGACGGGGACACCGTAGTCGAGAAGAATGGCGTCACCATGGTGATCGATCCCATGAGCCTGCAATATCTGGTAGGCGGCAGTGTGGATTACACCGAGGGTCTGGAAGGCTCACGTTTCACCGTGACCAACCCCAACGCCACCACGACCTGTGGCTGTGGCTCCAGCTTCTCCATCTGATCGGCGTATCGGTCTGATGAAACGGCTCTCGGCAACGAGGGCTGTTTTTGTTTGTGGTGCTCAGTGTGCTCCATCAAACAGCATTTCTCTGAAACAACAAAGGCGCCTCGATGGCGCCTTTGTTGTTTGCAGAATGGCTTAGCGGGAGCTTGCCGCCGCGACCAGCGGGATCCGGTTCACTGCCTTGCCCATGTAGGCGAGGGTGATGGTCACAATGATGCAGGTGAAGCTCAGCCACATGTAGGGCAGGTAGTCGAGGGTTGCCACCCCCAGCACCCCGGCCATGAAGATGCCGTTGTCGCTCCAGGGCACCATGCCGCAGGTGAGGGTGCCGCCAAACTCGGCGTTGCGAGAGAGGTTCTTGCGCGCCAGTCCCAGTCGGTCGTAGTTTTTGGCCATGATCTTGGGGGTCAGGATCAGCGACACATACATGGCTGAGCCAAACACGTTGGCCAGAAACGCGGTGCCGATGGTGTGGCTGGTCAGGCTGCCGACGCTGTTGATGCGCTTCTCAAAGGCGCTGGCGATCACTTCCAGAATACCGACCTTCTCCAGCAGGCCGCCAAACCCGAGACCGAAGATGATGACCGCGACCGAGCCCAGCATGGACTCCATGCCGCCGCGCCCGAGAATGTTGTCGATAAAGTCGATGCCGGAGGTGATGGCAAACGGACTATAAGCCGAGTGCATCGCCTTGACCGGATCCATGCCCTGGAAGGCGATTGCCCAGATCAGGCCCAGCAGGGCGCCGAAGCTGATCACCGGGAAGGCGGGTTTGCGGTTGGCCAGCAGACCCAGCACCAGCACCACGGGGACTATGGCCAGCGGGGTGATATTGAACTGGTTGTCGAGAGCCTCCATCACCAGATTGACCTGCTCCAGGCTGACATTGCCCGAATACTGCATGCCCACCACGGTGAACAGCACGGCGGTGATGACATAAGAGAGCAGGCTGATGGGCAGCATCCCTTTGATATGTTCCACCACGTCGACGTTGGACATGGTCGAAGCCAGCACTACTGAGTCGGAGAGCGGAGAGAGCTTGTCACCGAAGTAGACGCCGGAGAGCACGGCACCGGCTACCAGCGGCGCAGGCACGCCGAGGCTGTGGCCGATCCCCATCATGGCGATACCGGCGGTGGCGGCAGAGCCCCAGGAGGTGCCGGTGGCCAGCGAGGTCAGGGAGCAGATGATCAGGGTTGCCAGCAGGAAGATGGACGGATGGATCACCTTGAGGCCGAAGTAGATGATGCTGGGGACTATGCCACCGGCAATCCAGGTGCCGACCAGTGCACCGACGGAGACCAGGATCAGGATGGCCCCCATCCCCTTGGCAACGCCGTCAACGGCTGCCTGTTCCAGGGATTTGTAATCGTGGCCGAGTTTGATGCCAAGCCCCATGATGACGAACCAGGCGATGAACAACGCCAGCTGGATCGGCAGATCGAGCACGCTGGTGAACGAGAATGCCAAGGCCAGGAAAATGGCCAGACAGGCAAATACCTGTGCCATGCCCGGTAGTCGGATGTGGTTTTGTTGGTTTTGCATAGATACTTCCTAAACTCTTGCTCGCCAAGGTCACTCCCTCTCGTCCTGTGGATACATCGATCCCGAGGAGGCAACCCAAAAAGAGGCCGCAATCTACCACAAACCCGGCGGGTTAAAGCCCCATCAAATTGGCAAAAATGCACATTTGATTGAAAAAATCACAAATTAGTTGATCTCATAACCCGTTTTTGAGCGGCCTGTTGACACAAATGGTCACATACGAAGCTTACCCGTGACGCCACTTGCATCACCAGCAGATGAAGATGATAATTATTATCAATTGTTGGTTGGGGAGAAAATAATGCGCTGGATATTGCGGGGGATGATGTTGCTGGTGGCGGTGGCCGTACTCGCATGGGGTCAGGATAAAGAGTACGGCACCTGGAGTGTAGGTTTTCTGCTGGCTGCCTGGGTGATGCTGGAGCCCGGATTGCGGCCCGCCTTGATCTTGCTGCCAGTGGCCGGGTTGACCGGTATCGTCACCCTGCTCTGGCAGCAGCCCTGGTTATGAGCTTTTGACGGGAGCCTGCTTGATCTTCTGCTGTGCCACCTTGAGCGATTCGACCACCAGTTTCTCCATTTCGGTACGCTTGGCGTCGGTCAGGAAGTAGATCATGTCGACATTGTGGCGAATATAGTGGGCCGGAAGCTGGTTGAGGGTAAGGCAGCAGAGGTCGGCCATCTGATCGCTGTTGAGCTTTTGCTGCAGCCCTTGTTTCTCAATCTCCTTGAGCACCAGATGTTCGTAAAAGTTGTGAATGTCGGTATCCAGTATCATATGCGTTCCTTGGCATGACGATGAGCGGGGAGTCGTCAAAAGCATAGCCATAACAAGGAGTAAAAACAAAAGGCCCATCACTTTCGTGATGGGCCTTTTGCGTAATGAATGGTGCGAAGAGAGGGACTCGAACCCTCACATCCGTGGGACACTAACACCTGAAGCTAGCGCGTCTACCAATTCCGCCACCTTCGCACACTGATTTTCTCCAGCTGGTTTTTAAATGCGGTTGGAGCGCATTGCTCTGTGTTTACATGTCAGAATCATGGTGCGAAGAGAGGGACTCGAACCCTCACACCCGGGGGGCACTAACACCTGAAGCTAGCGCGTCTACCAATTCCGCCACCTTCGCACATTCGGGTTTCCAGTCTGGATTTACATGCTGTCTGGATAAAGCATGGTGCGAAGAGAGGGACTCGAACCCTCACATCCGTGGGACACTAACACCTGAAGCTAGCGCGTCTACCAATTCCGCCACCTTCGCACATTGTGTTACCAGTTTTGATTTACATGCTGTCTGGAGAAGCATGGTGCGAAGAGAGGGACTCGAACCCTCACACCCGGGGGGCACTAACACCTGAAGCTAGCGCGTCTACCAATTCCGCCACCTTCGCACATTCGGGTTTTCTAGTTGGATTTACATGCTGCTGAATCAGCATGGCAGTATTGGTGCGAAGAGAGGGACTCGAACCCTCACATCCGTGGGACACTAACACCTGAAGCTAGCGCGTCTACCAATTCCGCCACCTTCGCATCACTGCGGAGGGGGATTCTATAGAGTTTTGGGGGAGCGTCAACAGCCAAAGGGGACTTTTTTCGCTGTTGACGCCCAAAGTGGCGCCAAGGGTACAAAACTTCAGCAATCAGCTGACGTTTGGCGTTCAGTAACGGCCCAATGCGCTCTGATACATCCGTTCATACTGGGTGACCGAGTCAGGCCAGTTGAAGCGGGTGTTCATGGCATTGCGTTGTACCTTGGCAAAACGCTCCTTGTCCTGCAGGAAATAGAGCAGGCTGCGGCGCATGGTATCGAGCAGGATGGCGGCAGTCGGATCGTTAAAGCAGAAGCCGGTGGCATGCTCGGGATCGGCATCCCAATCCACCACGGTATCTTTCAGACCACCCACGGCGCGCACCAGTGGCAGAGTGCCATAGGCGAGACTGTACATCTGGTTGAGGCCGCAAGGCTCGAACAGCGAGGGCATCAGGAAGAAGTCGGCACCGGCTTCGACCAGATGAGCCAGTCGATCGTCATAGGTGTTGATGAAGGCGAGCTTGCCCGGATAATCCCGGGCCATGGTTTGCAGTTGCGTGGCGAGCGCTGGATCGCCAGAGCCGACGATCACCACTTGTACCTGATGGTGGAGGAATTTCTCCAGCGCAGGAAGCAGCAGGGGAACGCCCTTCTGCTCGGTCAGGCGGCAAACCATGCCGTAGATGGGCAAGTCCGCCACGGCCAGCCCCGCCTCCTGTTGCAGGCTCTCTTTGCAGAGCTGTTTGCCAGCCATGTTGTCGATGCTGTAGGTCGCAGGCAGGAATTCGTCGAACTCAGGATCCCAGTCCTTGTAGTCGCAGCCGTTGAGGATGCCGCAGAGATCCGCCGCCCGTTGCTGGAAGATATGCGCCATGCCGTGGGCGCCGAGGTGAGTCAGCAGCTCCTGGGCATAGTTGGGGCTGACCGCATTGATCTTGTCGGCGTAGAGCACCCCGCATTTGAGCAGATTGACGTGGCCGTAGTCGTAGTTGATGCGGCGTTCGTAGTCGGCGATCTCGGGCATGGCCCAGAACTGCTCGCGGCCAAACACCCCCTGAAACGCCGCGTTGTGAATGCTGATCACGCTGCGGGTCTGCTGGAAGAAGGGGTTGTGGGCGTGACGGGTTTTCAGCAGCAGTGGCAGCAGGCCGGTGTGCCAGTCATTGCAGTGGGCGATATCCGGGGCAAAGCCGAGCTGCTCGCAGGCATGGAGGGCCGCGGCCGAGAAGAAGGCAAAGCGCTCGCCATTATCCGGATAGGCCTGATTGTTCTCGGCGTAGAGCTGGGGACGATCGAAATATTGCGGGCAATCGAGCAGATAGACGCAGACGCCATCCAGCTCCATCTGGTAGATGCGATAACCGATATCCGGCAGCCCGGGGTGGGTTGGCAGCCAGCGTGACGCAACCAGTCTGGCCTCATCCCGTCGCTTTATCGTCTTGTAGAAGGGCAACATGATCCTGACATCATGTCCCTTCTGGGCCAGGTACATCGGCAGGGCTCTGGCGACATCGGCCAGGCCCCCGGTTTTGACCAGCCCCTCAACTTCCGAGGCAACAAACAGGATTTTCAGTGGGTTAATAGCCAACTCTTGCTCCCTTAGGTACCACCACGATACCGCCTTCGGATACGGTAAATCGCTCTCTATCGTGGTCCAGATTTTCACCGATAACGGTGCCTGGCGCAATTTCAACGTTTTTATCAATGATGGCGCGCCGGATGGAGCACCCTTCGCCAATCTTCACATCCCCCAGCAACACGGATTCACTGATATGGCTGCACGCGCCGATATTGCAGCGGAAACCAAGGATGGATCGCTGGATCTGGCTGCCCTGAATGAAGCAACCGGCGGAGATCAGCGAGTTGGCGATCTTCACCTTGCACTCGTCGCTGTCGATGAAGGTGGCCGGTGGCAGTGCCGGATAGTGGGTGTGCAGGGGCCACTTGCGGTTATAGAGGGAGAAGGGGGGATTGTCGGCCACCAGGTCCATGTGCGCTTGCCAATAAGAGTCGAGGGTGCCCACATCCCGCCAGTAGACGTGCGGTTTCTCGCCGGGGATGACGTTGGTGCTGTAGTCATAGACATAGACGGGGGCACGCGGGTAGAGGCTCGGGATCACATCCTTGCCAAAGTCGTGGCTGGAGTTCTCCTCGGCGGCATCCCGCTTCAACTCGCGGCAGAGGGCATCGGTCTCGAAGATGTAGTTGCCCATGGAGACCAGCGCCTGGGTCGGATCGCCGGGAATGTGCTTGGGCTGCTTCGGCTTTTCCTGAAAGCCGATCATCCGCCCTTCGGTATCCACCTCGATCACCCCGAAGGCGCTCGCCTCTTCGATGGGCATGCGAAGTGCCGCGACCGTCATGGCGGCGTTCTTCTGCTTGTGGAAGGTGACCATCTGGCTCACATCCATCTTGTAGATGTGGTCGGAGCCGAAGATGCAGACGTGATCCGGTTCGGCTCGCTCGATAAAACCGAGGTTCTGGTAGATAGCATCGGCGGTGCCGTCATACCAGCGTTTGCCCATCCGCATCTGTGCCGGGATAGGGTCGATAAAGCGGTCGGTGATGCCGACGATATTCCAGCCCTTCTTCATGTGCAGGTAGAGGGACTGGGATTTGAATTGGGTCAGTACATAGATGCGCAGAAAGTCGGCGTTGACGAAGTTGTTGAGGACAAAGTCGATTAGCCGGTAGCTGCCACCAAAGGGGACGGAAGGCTTGCTGCGGGTAGTGGTCAGAGGCTGCAGGCGAGTACCTTCGCCACCAGCCAGGATCATGGTCAATATGCCTGCCATCGTATTTCTCTCCCTGAATGAACAACATGAAAAGGTTTTCAAAGCTCGGCATAAAAACACCCCTAAAGGGGTGGTTTTTATCGTGCTCTTAGTACCTTACCAGATCCCGTATGGGGCTCTCTAGCTGTTTTCTTGTACTGCTTACACTTAATTACACTTTGCTCAGATAGACCTTGAATTTGGCATCACTGCTGATCACTTCAGTCCGTTTGAAGTGTGTCTCCAGTATAGGCTGGTAGCGCAAGAAGGCGTTGGCAACAATGGTCAGCGAACCATTTGACAGCAAAAATTCCGGCGCCTTGGCCAGGAACTGCTCGGTTGCCGCATAGAAGGTTTTGAGACCCGCATGGAATGGCGGGTTGGAGACGATGTGCTGGAAACGGGTGGAGACATCCGAGTAGACATCGGAAGCGGTGACCTTGCCCTGCAGACCGTTGATCGCCAGGGTGCGGCGGCTCGATTCGAGTGCCAGTGCGCTGATATCCACCATGTTGACCCGCAGATCCGGATTGCGCTTGGCCAGCACAGACCCAATTACCCCGGCGCCGCAGCCGAAATCGAGCAGCTCGCCCTTCATCGGTGGCACGGCGGCCAGCAGCATCTGGGTGCCGAGATCCAGCTCGGCAGCACTGAAGACACCGGGCAGCGCCAGCACGGTCAGCTCGGTATCACCGGCCTTGCACTGATAGCGGCCAAACCAGCTATCCAGATTGAAAGGTTCAACCGGCTTGCTCAGCTCACCATGATAGAGGGAGCAGCGGCGGGCCGAATCGCGCTTGATCGGCTTTTCGCCATAGGGGGCCAGTAGCTTGTCGGCGCCATTGATGCCGCCGCGGTTTTCACCGGCGAGGAACAGATCGGCACCCGCTTCCAGCAAGGGGGTCATCATGGCCAGCAGGTATTGTGCCTCTGCCTTGGCCTTGGGCATCAGCAGCAACAGGGCATCGAAGCGAGGGACGCCACCGAGCTGGTGGTCGAACAGGATAGCCTCGCCGAGGGCGGCCTGTTGGCTGCGGTAGTAGCAGTAATCGGTGGTAAAGACGGTCAGGGTCTGGGCCAGGCTCGCTAGCTGGCGGGGGTAGTCATCCTCCAGCGCGCCGCAGACAAGTAGCCGCTTGCCGACAAAGAGGGCTTGGTTTCGTTCCAGCATCTGGCTGACGGCACTGATAGGGCTGCTCATCGGGTCTCTCCACGCAATTTTGGGCGGCCATTATACATAGCCCCTTTCGCCTTGACATTTATGCCGTGTTCCCGAAATATGCCCAGACACCATTTTTTGACCAGAGATGACGAAATGCGGTTCAACGGGTTGAAACGAAAGCACAAAAAAAGCCTGAAATTCGGGCCTGCCGACGTTCGCGCGTAACCTCTCATCCCTGAGAAGCTTCAAACCCCGGTTGCGCACATCGTACCGGGGTTTTTTATTGCCATATGCGCGTCATTTAGGAGAAGGAGATCCCATGTTTCAAGGTTCAATCGTTGCGTTGATCACCCCGTTTCGACAGGGAAAGCTGGATGAAGAGGCGCTGCTGCGTCTGGTGGAGTGGCATATCGAGCAGGGCACTCACGGCATTGTGCCGGTGGGCACCACGGGGGAAAGTCCGACCCTGACCCACGACGAGCACTGCCGGGTGGTGGAGCTGGTGGTCAAACAGGTCGCTGGCCGTATTCCGGTGATTGCCGGAGCGGGCTCCAACAATCCGGTCGAAGCCATCGAATATACCCTCCATGCCGAGCGGGTGGGGGCTGATGCCACTCTGCATGTGGCCGGTTACTACAACCGTCCCAATCAGGAGGGGCTCTACCACCACTTCAAGGCGGTACACAATGCCACCGCCAAGCCGATAATCGTCTACAACATCCCGCCGCGCGCCATCGTTGACGTGCAACCCGCGACCCTGGCCCGTCTGGCCGAACTGCCGCGCATTGCCGGGGTGAAAGACGCGACTGGCGATCTGGCGCGCCCCTGGACCGAACGCCAGCTGATCAAAAAGCCTTTCGCCTGGCTATCCGGTGAAGATGCCACGGCTGTGGCCTACAACATCGGCGGTGGTCAGGGCTGTATCTCTGTGACCGCCAACGTGGCGCCCAAGCTGGTGGCCGAGGTGCAGAACCTCACGCTGGCGGGCAAGTGGCAAGAAGCGCGTGAGCTGCAAGACAAGCTCATTCCGCTCCATCAGGCGATGTTTGCCGAGCCGAGCCCGGCTGGTGCCAAATATGCCGCTTCCCTGCTCGGTTTCTGCAGCGAGGAGTGTCGCCTGCCAGTGATGCCGCTGTCGGAGGCGACTCGCGAGCGCATTCGCAGCGCCATGCAGCAGCTCAACCTGCTGTAATGCAAGACGGGTGAGCCAAGGCTCACCCGTTTTGTTTTCAGCTTTTGTTTCCGGTCTTTATTTCCGACCTTTAGTACCGGTATGGCCACGCTCAGGCTGCGTGATGCAGCCATGCGGCGATGGCCAGCTGCAACTCGACATACGCCGGATAGAGGAAGAGATCGGCCAGCTCGGCAGGCCACTGGTCATGTTCGTCCGACTGGGCTCGCAGATGGGTTTGCAGGTTGGTCAGGGCGGGTAGCCAGGGCGCTGGTTGTGGCAGCGTGGCCGCACTGCGGGCGACCAGATCGATCCCTTGGCACAGGGCTGCGAGTGCCTGCTGTTGAATGCCTTTATCCTGAGGATGCTCCAGCCAGAGCTGCTCGTGATGCTGCCAGTGGCGCAGCCCCTCGCTTACCCCCGTTATACCATCCATACCTTCATGTTCGACCAGCGCCTGCAGGGCCAGCGGTTTGCCAAGACCAGCCAGTCGATAGCCGCGCTGGGCCTTGGATTGGGCGCCAAGGCGCAGTCCACCAAGCGTGGCGAGGCGTTGGGCCAGTGCAAACAGCGCCGCGGTAGCGCCTGATTTGAGCTCCAGTTCCAGTTCGTTGATGGTGGTGCTGCCCTGACTGCCGACTATCTCTCCCTGATCCCAGGCCAGTTCAATCTCGGTCCCCTCGAAGGCGATCAGCCAGTGGCGGCGCAGGAAGTCGGTGCGAAACTGGGCGACCAGCTGCTGCTGAATGTGGTCACGCTCGGTCAGAGTCGGCCAAATCTCATCGGGAAAGGCCGAGAGGGTCGGCAGATCGCCGCTCACGGGAGCGTTGTACTCGGGTCTGGCATGCAGGCCGCCCACCACCTGGCCGCGGCATTTGATGGTCTGCTCGGCGAAGGCATCGCAGCGGCGAATACGCAGCCCCATGTCCAGACGACGCAGGGCAAGGGTCGGCGTGTCGAAATAGACGTTGCCGAGCTGCTGTTGTGATGATTCTTTAATCTCAAGAGAATTCAGCAGGTTGGATAACTCGGGTTGAATATCGCGGGCGACAAAAAACTTTATCTCGATCTCAGTTTGCATAGTCATTCCGGGCTGGCAGGCAACTTTGGGGGGCAGGATTCGGGTCGCGGGGATATAATGCCCGCGAGACGACTAGATTAATTCGCGGTTTAATTGAGGGCGCAGTTCGGTTACCATGCGCGCCTCATAAAATCGTATCGAGTGTTTTTTCACCGACACAGGTTTGGCCATGCCAGTAAATACTATTTTGGGGCTTTTTGCCAAGTCCCCCATCAAGCCGCTGCAGAAGCATATCGTCAAGGTTCACCAGTGCTCCCAGCAGTTGGTTCCCTTCTTTGACGCCGTTGCCGAAGACCGTTGGGAAGATGCCGAGAAGATCCGGCAGCAGATCGCCCAGCTGGAAAAAGAGGCAGATACCCTCAAGCGTGAAATCCGTCTGAAACTGCCTCGCGGCCTGTTCCTGCCGGTTGCACGTACCGACCTGCTGGAGCTGTTGACCCAGCAAGACAAGATTGCCAACCGTGCCAAGGATATCTCCGGCCGCATGCTTGGCCGTCGCATGGAGTTCCCCGCTGAAATGCGGACGGATTTCATGGCTTACCTCAAACGTTGTATTGATGCGACCGCTCAGGCCGAGAAAGCGATCGGGGAGCTCGACGAGCTGCTCGAGACCGGCTTCAAAGGACGGGAAGTGGAAATGGTTGCCGAGATGATCCACCAGCTGGATCTGATCGAGGACGATACAGACACCATGCAGATCGGACTGCGCCAACAGCTGCAAGCGGTTGAGCACAATTACAATCCGATCGATGTGATGTTCCTTTACAAGATCCTCGAATGGGTAGGTGACCTGGCAGATCAGGCCGAGCGCGTAGGCGCCCGTCTGGAACTGATGCTGGCTCGTTCGTAATCGACTGACTGGGTAAACACTATTAATGGACATTATCGCGAATTACGGCACCACTCTGGTGCTCGTGGCGGCCTTGTTCGGCTTTTTGATGGCTTGGGGTATTGGCGCGAATGACGTTGCCAACGCCATGGGGACATCGGTCGGCACCAAATCCCTGACCATCCGTCAGGCGATCATCATTGCCATGATCTTCGAATTTGCCGGTGCCTATCTGGCCGGTGGCGAAGTGACGGCCACCATCCGTAACGGCATCATCGACAGCAATGCGTTTGTCGATAGCCCGGACCTGCTGGTGCTCGGCATGATCGCCTCCCTGCTGGCGGCCGGCGCCTGGTTGATCCTCGCCTCCTACTTCGGCTGGCCTGTTTCCACCACTCACTCCATCATCGGTGCCATCGTCGGTTTTGCGGTGGTGAGCATTGGCCCGGAAGCGGTGCAGTGGAGCAAGTTTGGCGGCATCGTCGGCTCCTGGGTCATCACCCCGGCCATCTCAGGTGTCATCGCCTACTTCATGTTCATCAGCGTGCAGAAGCTTATCTTCAACACCGATGATCCCCTGAACAACGCCAAGCGCTATGTGCCGTTCTACATGTTCCTGACTGCGCTGGTGATCTGTCTGGTGACCATCAAGAAGGGGCTGACCCACGTCGGTCTGCACCTGAGCGATGGCGAGGGCATTCTGCTCTCCATCGCCATCTCCATCGCAGTGGCGTTTGCCGGCTGGATCTACATTCGCGGTCAGAAGTACAACCCGCAGGATGACAGCAAGATGCACTTCGCCAACGTGGAGAAGGTGTTCGGCATCCTGATGGTGATCACTGCCTGTGCCATGGCCTTTGCCCACGGCTCAAACGACGTGGCCAACGCCATTGGCCCGCTCTCTGCGGTGGCCTCTATCGTGGCTTCCGGTGGCGAGATTTCCAGTCAGGCTGCCATTGCCTGGTGGATCCTGCCGCTGGGCGGTATCGGTATCGTGATCGGTCTGGCGACCATGGGCGAGAAGGTGATGGCGACGGTCGGTACCGGCATCACTCACCTGACCCCGAGCCGTGGTTTTGCTGCCCAGCTGGCGACTGCCGCGACCGTAGTGATTGCCTCCGGTACCGGTCTGCCCATCTCCACCACCCAGACCCTGGTCGGTGCTGTGATGGGTGTCGGTCTGGCGCGCGGTATTGCGGCGCTGAATCTGGGGGTACTGCGCAACATCGTGGTCTCCTGGATCATCACCCTGCCTGCAGGTGCCATTCTGGCTATCGCCATCTTCTACGTGCTGCAGGCCTGCTTCTCCTAATCGAAACGGCATTCTGCAAAAAGCCCGAGTCATCGACTCGGGCTTTTTTATTGTGCGCGGGAGCTGAGTGCTGCTCCCTTTGCATATCACCTTAGAGGCTGGCGCAGATCTGCCACAGATCGTACTGGATAGCGGCGGCGGTCACTTCGCGACCCGCCCCCGGCCCCTGGATCACCAGCGGGTTGGTGCGGTAGCTGTCGCTCTCGATGGCGAAGATGTTGTCGCACGGCAAGAGGTTGGCAAACGGGTGGTGGGGCTCCAGCGCCTCCAGTCCGACCCGCGCCTTGCCGTCATGCTCGAAGCGGGCCACGTAGCGCAGCACCTTGCCGAGGCGCTTGGCCCCTTCGAAGGCGGTCTGGATCGGGCCATCCAGCTCTTTCAGTCTGTCCATGAACTGATCGGCTGTCACCTTGCGCAGCGGGACGGGCACCAGATTCTCCAGCTCGATATCGGCGGAGTCGAGCTCAAAGCCTGCTTCCCGCGCCAGAATAAGCAGCTTGCGCCGCACGTCCTGACCGGAGAGATCCTCGCGGGGATCCGGCTCGGTCAGGCCGTGCTGCCACGCCTCGTCCACCAACTCGGAGAAGGGGCGGGTGCCGTCATACTGCTGGAACAGCCAGGAGAGGGTGCCGGAGAAGATGCCGGAGACCCCCTGAATGCGGTCGCCGCTCTGGCGCAGCATCTGGATGCTGGACTGGATTGGCAGCCCGGCTCCCACGGTGGCGTTGTAGCGCCACTGCACCTGATGGTCACGGCAGGTTTGCTTGATGCGCTGGTAGAACTCGCTGTCGGCGGCACCGGCAAACTTGTTGGCGGCGATGATATGAATGCCGAGCTGGGCAAAATCCGGATAGTAGCGGCTCACCGTTTCGCTGGCGGTCATGTCCAGCGCAACCAGTGCATCAAAGCCGTGCTGTTCAAGCTGGGAGAGCAACTCCGGCCAGATCAGCGGCTTGGGATTGAAGTTGTCCTGTACCTTCAGGGGGTTGAGCCCCTCTTCATCGAGCAGGCCCCCTTCCGAGCTGAATACCCCGTAGAGGGTGAGCGCCAGATTGAGTTCATGTTCCAGCCGTGCCTTTTCGCGGGCGTAGAGGCTCAGCCAGTGGCCGCCGATATTGCCCTTGCCGAACACCACCAGTCCAACCCGGGTCGGGCGGCTGAAGAGGGCGCTGTGCAGGGCGATGAGCAGCGGCTCCAGCACTACCTGACGCAGCACCGCCACCAGACTCAGGCCATCTCGGGCCACCTGTACGAACTCCAGCGGTTGATCCGCCAGCAGCTGATAGAAGCGGTGACACTGCTCCGCGTTGTCGGTGACCCCGGCTCCGACCAGCGCAACCAGACTGAACCCCTCTTTTTGGATGAGGCCGGTGAAGCTCCCTTGCAGCTGGAAGTCGCGCAGCAGCTCGAAGGCGCCCTGTGCCACCTCGAGGGTGTAGGCGAGGCGCAGGATCCGGCGATCCGGCTGGCGCTGCAGGGTGAGCGGGTTGAGGCGGTGACGGGCCAGATGGGCCTCGATGGTGGCCACCGTCTGCTCATAGTTGGTCTGCGGCAGCACCTTCAGCTCGATGAGGGCGATCTGATCCACCGAGGAGACGATGCGGGCGCCGCCGGAGCGGGGGGCGCGGCGCAGGATATGGGTACAGCCCTCGTCCGGGTTGTAGCTGCAGCGCAAAGTGAGGCGCTGGCGGCTGTCGGCCACAGGTTGCAAGGTGCGCGAGTGCAATACCGAGGAGCCAAGACGGGCCAGCTCGTTGGCTTCCGCGAGGCTCAGGCGCTCCAGCAGGCGTGCTTCTTTCACCCGACGCGGGTCGGCGCTGTAGACCCCGGCCACGTCGCTCCAGATGGTGGTGGATTCGCCGTCCGCCAGCAGCGCCAACAGGCTGGCGCTGTAGTCGGAACCGTTGCGGCCGAGCAGCAGGGATCGCCCCTCCATGTCGGCAGCGATAAAGCCGGTCACAACGATGCGACCGGCATGCTCCGCAAGTCGCGCCTTGAGCAGCTCGCTGGAGAGCGCAGTATCCACCTTGACCAGAGCGCCATCCTCGGCACGCAGGAAGCTGCGGGCATCGAGCCAGATAGCCTTGTCGCCGCGGCTGGTGAGCAGGGCAGCCAGCAGGCGCGCCGACCACACCTCGCCAAAGGCGAGCAGGCCGTTGCGGGCGAAGCGGTCAAACTGCCCCTCAAGCGTCTTGGCGATCAGCTGCATGTCGTCGGCCAGCTGCTTGCTCAGATCGAGCTGCAGTTCACCTTCCAGCAGGCCGTCGATCAGCCCCTGCTGATAGGCGTGAAGGGCGGAGATAGCTTCACCAGCGGCTTCATCACCTGCTTCGGCCAGCTCCACCAGCTGGATCAGGCGGTTGGTGGTCTTGCCGGCGGCGGAGACTACGATCAGTTCATCCCCACCCACCTGTTGTTCAACGATGCTGGCGACCCGGCGATAACAGACCGGATCCGCCAGACTGCTGCCACCGAATTTGTGGACGTGACGTCGCTTCAAGCCTGCTTCTGTTGCCACCGCGATCTCTCCTTGTTGCTGCTGTTCCATTACTTCGCTACCTGTTCTGCCTGCTGCGCCTGTGCAAAAGCCTGTGCCAGATCGGCCACCAGATCTTCACCGTGTTCAATACCGACCGACAACCGCAGCAGCTGGGCGCTGATACCTGCTGCCTGCTGCGCGACCGGGGTCATGGCCCTGTGAGTCATGCTGGCCGGATGGGCCACCAGACTCTCCACTCCGCCGAGAGACTCGGCCACCGAGAAGAGGGCGAGGGCCGCGAGGAAGGCGCGAATGCCTGCCTCGCTGCAATCGAGTTCAAAACTTAGCATGGCGCCGAAGCCGGACTGTTGACGGCGCGCAATATCGTGGCCCGGATGGCTCGGCAGGCTGGGGTGATAGATGCGTTTCACCAGCGGCTGCTGTTGCAGGAAGGCGAGGATGCGATCGGTGTTCTCCTGATGGGTGCGCAATCTGGGGGCCAGAGTGCGCAGGCCGCGCAGGGTGAGGTAGGAATCGAATGCCCCGGAGGTGAGCCCCAGACAGTTGGCCCACCACACCAGCGACTCGGCCAGTGCGGCCTCCTTGGCAATCGCCACCCCGCCCACCACGTCTGAGTGACCGTTGATGTACTTGGTGGTGGAGTGCACCACCACATCGGCACCAAGTGCGAGCGGCTGTTGCAGCAGGGGGGAGAGGAAGGTGTTGTCCACCACTACCTGTGCACCCACCTCGTGGGCGGCGCTGGCGATGGCGCTGATATCCACCACCCGCAGCAGCGGGTTGGAGGGTGTCTCGACCCATACCAGCGCAGGTTTTTGCGCCAGCGCGGCGGCCAGTGCGGCCTCATCCCCCTGATCGACAAACTGCACCCGGTAGTGGCCCTTGGCCGCCAGATACTCGAACAGGCGCCAGGTGCCGCCGTAACAGTCGTGAGGGGCAATCAGCAGATCCCCAGCCTTGAGCAGTGCTGTGGTGACCAGATGGACGGCGCCCATGCCGGTGCCGGTGACCACGGCGCCAGCGCCCCCTTCCAGCGCCGCCAGCGCGTTCGCCAGATTGGTGCGGGTCGGATTGCCGGAGCGGGCATAATCGTATTGACGGGGCTCGCCAAAGTCGGCAAAGGTGTAGTTGCTGGAGAGGTAGATGGGGGGCACCACGGCACCGTGTTGCTGGTCTGTCTCAATCCCGGTGCGAACCGCCAGGGTGGCCTTGTGGGTCATATCACTCTCCTTGATGTCTCTTCACACGCCGGCATCTTGCTGCCACGCGCCATCCCGCCATTGCGGGCTCATGGTCAACCACACTACGCCAGCTTAAAAAAGCCGTCAACACTTCCAGACGTCTAAATGGCTTTGCTGTTGGATTGCCATTAATTTCCTTAAGGGTTAAAATCCGCGCTCACGGCTAAATGAGAACAGGTGAGTCATGGGAACAGAGTGGAACGGCGACTACGTCAGCCCCTACGCGGAACACGGTAAGAAGAGCGAACAGGTCAAGAAGATTACCGTCTCGATCCCGCTCAAGGTGTTGAAAGTGTTGACCGATGAGCGCACCCGCCGTCAGGTGAACAACCTGCGTCATGCGACCAACAGCGAGCTGCTCTGTGAAGCCTTCCTGCACGCTTTCACCGGCCAGCCGCTTCCTTGCGACGAAGATTTGCGCAAGGATCATCCGGACAGCGTCCCTGCCGAAGCGCGCGCCATCATGGAAGCGCTGGGCAAAGAGATCGAAGATTTCGACAAGGAATAACCCCCAATGACGCGGCCCTGGCCGCGTCATTGCTATCTGCCATGTCCCGCTTCAGCCTGCGCCACTATCACCACCATGTCTGCAGCCATAGTCACGACTTTGCCCAGCTGGTGATCCCCCTCGACGGCCCCCTCGAGATCGAGGTGCAGGGCCGGGGGCGCAGGCTTGCCCCCGGTTCTGCCTGCATCATCGCCCCCGGTGAGCGACACGACTACGCCGCCGATCCTGCGCTTTCGTTTCTGGTGCAGGAGAGCGACTGGCTGCCCGGCGATCTGGCAGCTCACCCCTTTATCGAGCTGGATGAGCCCCAGCGCCACTACCTCGCGTTTCTGCACCGCATGGTGGCCGAAGGGCGACAGGTGGCGGGCATGGAGCAGGTGTGGCTCTCCCTGCTGGCTGAAGGGCAGGGGATGCAGAGCGCAGCCACGCCGCGTCTTGCCGCCCGCATCCTCAAGGTGCAACGCCATATCGATGCCAACCTCGCCGCCCCGCTGACCAATCAGCAACTCGCCGCCATCGCCTGCCTTGGCCAGAGCCAGTTCAAGCTCGCTTTTCGCCAGCAGTTGGGGATGAGCGTCTCCCACTACATTCGCAGTCGGCGCATGGCGCTGGCGTGTACCCTGCTTGCCTGCACGCAGCTGCCCGTCGGCGAGATTGCCAGCCGTTGTGGTTACCAGAATCAGGGGGCCTTCAGCGAGCGCTTCCTGGCCGAGACCGGGCTCATTCCATCCCTCTGGCGCCAACAAAACGGCCGCCTGCCGTAACGAAACGGCTGATCGCCGAAGACGGGATGCTCTCTTTGGGCCATGCTGCGGGTCATGCAAGGTGCACGATAAACTGGAGCCGAAATGGAGACGATTAGCTGGCAGGATTTCGAGATGGTGGAGTTGAGGGTGGGTACTCTGGTGCGGGTCGAGCCGTTCCCTGAGGCGCACAAACCGGCCTACAAGGTGTGGGCGGATTTTGGCCCCGAACTGGGGGTTCGCAAGAGCAGTGCCCAGATCACCACCCTCTACCAGCCAGAGCAGCTGGTGGGCCGCCAGATCATCGCCGTGGTCAACTTCCCGACCAAGCAGATAGGGCCGTTTCAGTCGGAGTTTCTGCTGACCGGTTTCTACCGGCCAGATGGCGCCGTGGTGATGGCCATTCCCGAGCAGGCGGTGGAGAACGGCGCCAAGCTGGGCTGAGTTCACGCCCGAACAGAGACAAGAGAGGCGACCCCGG
>NZ_JBFODG010000036.1:25454-154064 GCF_040908215.1 Aeromonas sp. R5-4
GAGAGGCGACCCCGGGGTCGCCTCTCTTTGTTATCTGCTGCGAGTCGTTACTTCAACAGGCTGAAGATCAGCGCCGATACCGCCAGCGAACCGGTCAGCAGGATAAAGCCGTTGGTCCAGCCGTGACGGAAGCGGGCCAGCGCCTCCACCTTGTAGATGGCAATCACCGGCATGATAAACAGGATCATGGCGATGACCGGGCCGGAGAGGGTCTCCATCAGCCCCAGAATGCCCGGGTTGATGACGGCAGCGCCCCAGATGGCGAAGAACATCAGGGCGATGCCCAGCTTGTCCGCCTTGGCCAGCGGCAGGCCGGTGGGCTTGGCGATCAGGCTTTTCAGGCTTTCGCGGGCACCTAGGAAGTGACCGAGGAAGGAGGAGCTGATGGCGATAAAGGCGATGAGCGGCCCCAGAGTCACAATCACCGGGTTGTCGGTGATGTTGGCGAGATAGGAGAGCACCGAGACGTTCTGGGCCTTGGCTTCAGCCAGCTGGGCTGGCGAGAGGCTCAGCACGCAGGAGAAGACGAAGAACAGCACGAAGCCCACCAGCATTACTGTGGTGTTGCGCAGGATCAGACCGCTCTTGGCTTCCGCCTGCTCGCCATATTCACGGCGCTGCACGTTGGCAAAACCGGAGATGGCGGCGGCGTGGCTGAAGGCGAACACGGTGACCGGCAGCGCCAGCCAGACGGTGTTGAGGAAGCTGACCCCTTCAAACGCGGTCACTTCCGGCCATTGCCACTGAGGGATCAGGTAGCAGGAGAGCGCCGCCAGAATGGCCGCCAGCGGATAGACCATAAAGGCGAAGGCGCGCAGCATCGCTTTCTCACCCGCCAGCATCACGGCGATCATGGCAAATACCAGCACGCCGGAGAGCATCACCCGATCCGGGGTTGCCATGCCGAGCTGGTTGACCATAAAGCTCTCTACCGTGTTGGTCAGCCCGACCCCGTAGATGAGCAGGATCGGGAAGATGGAGAGGAAGTAGAGCGCCGAGATGAGCCGACCGGCCATCTTGCCGAAATGCTCCTCCGCCACTTCGGTGAAGTCGGCGTGGGGACGTGAAGAGGAGAGCACGAAGCGCGCCAGCCCGCGGTGGGCGAGGAAGGTCATGGGGCCTGCCAGTACCGCGACGATGACGAGAGGCCAGATCCCGCCCAGACCCAGATTGATGGGCAGGAACAGGATACCGGCGCCAACGGCGGTGCCAAACAGACTGATGACCCAGTGGGTGTCGTGACGGCGCCAGCGGGTGGTGCTGGACGTGGTGGAGCAGGAACCGGATAGCTCCTTGGTAGCCTCTACAGATAAACTCATTACTAATTCACTTTTTGTTAGTGTTTTAATCTGAGTTCATTGTGGTTTATCGGGATTTAATTCTCAAAAAGCGAGACTGAAACATATCACTGCCATTGCGGGGTTTAGCCAGCGAGATTGGGAATGGAATCTGGTTCACAGAATGGAACAAAACTGACATTGGTGATTTTTGTGAAATATAAAACCAAAATTTGATCTACTATCATTTTTTTATTTTGGCTAATCAGGTGTTTTCAGGATTACGTGAAAAATCGCACCATTTCTCGCCGACCGATTGTGATGTTTCACTATCATTTTGCCGCTTTGCCAGCGTATCACGCTGTTCAAGAGCGCCTTGACCAGCGGATCACACCGGCCATCACCCGGGGCAACTTCCCTGAAAAAGCAGGCGGCCATCGGGCCGCCTGCTTGTCTGGTGTGATGACATCGCTATCCGCCTAGTGGGCCAGAATGCTACCCCAGGCGAGATCCGGATCCCCCATCACGATAAAGTCCGGGTTCTCCAGCGACTCGGTTTCGTTGTAGCTGAGTGGCTGCAACGCCAGGCTGAGGATACGGCCACCGGCCGCCTCGACGATGCACTGGGCGGCGGCGGTGTCCCACTCGCCGGTGGGGCCGAGCCGCACGTAGCAATCGGCCGCCCCTTCCGCCACCAGACAGGATTTGAGGGAGCTGGAACCAAGCGGGATCAGCTCGTAGTTGATGGCCGGGTTGAGGCGGCGGGTGAGGTTCTCCAGCTTCTGGCGGCGGCTGATGGCAACTACCAGCGAGTCGGGCTGGTCATGCTCGTGGTGCATGGCGCTGATGGGCAGTACCTCGCCATTCACCTCCTTGAAGGCGCCGTAGCCGCGCACCGCCCAGTAGAGCACGTTGGACTCGGGAGCATAGATGACCCCGAGCACCGGCACATTGTCCCGCACCAAGGCGATCAGGGTGGCGAAGTCGCCGCTGCCCGCGATAAATTCGCCGGTGCCGTCGAGGGGATCCACCAGCCAGTACTGCCGCCAGTTGGATCGCTGGCTGAAGGGGATGTCGGCCGCCTCTTCAGTCAGCACGGGAACGTGGGGAGTGAGCGCCGAGAGCGCCTGCTTGAGGTAGGCATCGGCAGCAAGATCGGCACTGGTGACCGGGGTCGCATCCTCCTTCAGCTGACGCTCGAACTGACCGCCGTGATAGATGTCGTGAAGGATCCTTCCGGCTTCGCGGGCAATCTCCTTGACCCCCGGCACCCAGGCCAACAACTCCTGCATCTCGTTATCCTCTGTCTGTTAACTGCCCGTCTGCGGGCTATTCTGCCTGCTCCGCCAGCCACTTTTGGGCCAAGAGCAGGGCACTGATGCTGCGCGACTCGGTGAAGTCGGGTCGCGCCAGCAATTCGTCGATCCGGTTGAGGGGCCAGGGGATCACCTCCAGCGGTTCCGGTTCGTCGCCGATCCGCTGCTCGGGGAAGAGATCCCGGGCCAGCAAAATATCCATCCGGCTGGAGAAGTAGCCGGGCGCCAGCGACACCTGCTTCAGCAAGGTCAGGCTGTTGGCGCCAAAGCCCGCCTCCTCCATCAGCTCCCGGTTGCCCGCCTCGAAGGCATCTTCGCCCGGGTCGATCAGCCCTTTAGGGAAGCCCAGCTCGTAGGAGTGGGTGCCGGCGGCATATTCGCGCACCAGCAGCAGGGTGTGGGCATCGAACAGCGGCACCACCATGACGGCGCCACGATTGCCGCCGCGCATCCGCTCGTAGACCCGCTCCTCACCGTTGGAGAATTTGAGGTGGAGGGACTCCACTCTGAACAGCCGGCTCTCGGCGACGATCTCGGCCTTGAGGATCTCCGGCTTGCTCTTGGGGTGATCCAGTTGGTCGGCTGAGATGTGCTCGGGTTTGCTCTTGTTGGGGTCGCTCATCGGACGCTGGCTGCTCGTTAAAAAATCGTGCTTCAAGAGTAAACGACTCTCACACCGAACACCACGGGCCAGGGATGGCAAAGGGGGAGGAAAAATCCGTTATACTGCCGCCCCGTTTTCCGAGATCCGCGATCAAGAGGCCCGATGCCACACTCCCGTTCCACCACCTTGCCATGGCACCAGATAGATACCGTCTTGCTCGATATGGATGGCACCCTGATCGATCTGCATTTTGACAACCACCTCTGGCAGCAGCTGGTGCCGGAGCGTTACGCCGAGCGACTCGGGCTGCCGCTGGATGAAGCCAAAGCGCAGATCGACGTCCACTATCACGCCGTCAACGGCACCCTCAACTGGTACTGCGTGGATTACTGGAGCGAGACCCTGGGGCTCGATATTCGTGCCCTCAAGCAGGAGCTGCTGGCGAAGATCCAGTGGCGACCCCACGCCATCCCCTTTCTGGCCGCGCTACGCGCCGCGGGCAAGCAGCTGGTGCTTTTCACCAATGCCCACCCCGCCAGCCTGTCGGTGAAGGATGCGCAGCTCGGTCTTGCCGAGCATCTGGATCTGATGGTGAGTACCCACGAACTGGGTTGGTCGAAGGAGAGCCAGCACTGCTGGCAGGCGCTGGCACAGCAGCTGGCGTTCGATCCGGCCCGCACCCTGTTTGTGGATGACAGCGAGCGGATCCTGCGGGCTGCCGCCGACTATGGCATCGGCTACCAGCTGGCGATCCAGAATCCGGATAGCTGCAAGCCGGAGCAGAGCATCACCGCTTTTCCGGCGATCCGCGACTATGCCGAGTTGCTGCCGCTGGCGATCTGAATCTGCTGAAACGACAGAGGGCTGCATCATGCAGCCCTCTTTCTTTGATTTGAATTTTGGTTATCTGACGCCTGATGGCGAAAAATCACAGCTCCCGAAACGGGCGCCGCTTCTCCTCTTCGATGACGATCGCCTCCAGATTGGCGACCCGCTCCTGCAGCTCCCGAATAACCAGATCCTGCTTGCCGAGGCGGTCGGTAATGCGGGCATCCCCCATCTGATAGCGAGCCCGCTTGCCGAGGTATCCGAACAATACGCTGATAAATACGATCAGGACTATGCCTGTCCACATGGTCATGTCACGACTCCTTGTCGTCTATAAACGGCGAAAACGCTGATGGGATCCGTTCTGTTTTCTCATAGCCGCCAATTGGTCGCAATGGGGCCCGTTTCGCCTTTGTGATGCAGTTGGCTATTGCTGCCAGAGTGGCCGGCCAAGCCAGAGTCCCCACAGGGTCAGGTGCAGCAGCACGATAAACCAGAAGACCAGCCGGTAGCTGCGCTTCTGGGTCTTGTGACGCAGCCACTGGCGGGCCACCAGAGCGCCCGGCCAGCCACCGCACAGCTCCAGCAGGTGAAGGCGGGATTCGGGAATGCGCCACTCACCGCGCACTGCCTGCCGCTTGTCCCAGGCGTAGGCGGCCACCGTGAGCAGGCTCATGGTCAGCAGTGCAGCCAGCGGCCACCATTGCTGCTCGCCGAGGCCTAGCCAGAGGGCGGCGCCCAGTGGCAGCAGCGCCAGCGCCATCACTGGGCCAGCTCCCAGCAGCGCTCCTCATCCTGCTTGAGAGTGCGGATCACCTTGGCCGGATTTCCCACCGCCACCGAGTCGGCCGGGATGTCGCGGGTCACCACGGCGCCTGCGCCAATGATGGAGCGCGGCCCTATAGTGACGCCGGGGCAGATGATGGCGCCGCCGCCAATCCAGCAGTCATCGCCGATCCGTACCGGCTTGTTGTAGGCGGTCCAGTTGCGTCGCTCCAGATAGTTCATGGTGTGGGTTGCGGTGTAGATCTGCACGTTGGGGGCCAGCAGCACATGGCTGCCGATGTGCACTTCGCCCACGTCGAGAATGGTGATGTTGAAGTTGAAGAAGGTCTTCTCGCCGATGTGGATATTGCGGCCAAACTCGCAGGTGAACGGCGTGCTGATCCAGCAGGAGTCGGGGCAGTGACCAAAGAGTTCGCGGCAGATCTGCTGGCGCAGAGGGGTATCACCCGCCGATGAACCATTGAGCCGGGCCAGCAGCGCCTGACCGCGGATCCGGTCGTTCGCTATCTCCTCGCTCTGGCTGTCCAGCGCCCCACCTGCCAGTACCTTGTCCCAGTCGCTCGCCATTGCTACCTCCTCATGCTGCAAGAGGGGGCAGTATACGTGACAAGCGGGAGGGGCGTCAGTCTGTCACTTCTGGCAGGTGATCCCCGTCATCCTGCCGGCCAGACGAGGGGGAGGATCAGCAGGGCCGAGACGAAGTAGGGGAGCAGCACCCGCAGCCCCAGACTGCGACCGCCTATGCCGAGGGCCAGCAACCCCTTCACCAGCGAGTTGACCAGTCCGGCCAGCAGGATGCCGCGGGCCGCCACCTCCAGCGCCAACTCCTTGTGGGAGAGCTGGGAGAGCGACAAGGTGATGGCGTCCACATCGGTGATCCCCGAGACCAGCGACAGCAGATAGACCCCCGAGTTGCCCACCTTGCTCTGCAACAGGGTGGCCATAAAACCGATCAACGCCAGCAGCAGGCCGAACTTGATGGCAGTGGCCAGATCGAGCGGGTTGCTGGTTTCCGGCTGTACCGGGCCGTCAGTCAGCTCCTCGCGCTGGCGCCAGAACCAGAAGGCAAAGCCGTACACCGTGGTCGCCAGCAACACGAGCGGGGCGGCGAGGCGCATCGCCAGCTCGCTGTGAATGAGCAGCACCAGTACCAGCAGCCGCAGCCACATGGTGGCCCCTGCCAGCAGGATACCGGTGGCCAGCAGCCGCTCCAGCCCCCCTTGTTCCTTGTTGAGGCGGGCGAACTGCAGGGTAAGGGCAGTGGAGGAGGCCAGCCCCGCCAGTATGCTGGTGAGCACCAGCCCGGCGCGGGTGCCGAGCAGCCGCACCGCGAAGTGACCCGAGAAGGAGATGCCGGCGATCACCACCACCATCAGCCAGATCTTGAAGGGGTTGAAGGCATCAAGCGGCCCCATCTCTTCGTTGGGCAGCACCGGCAGCAGCACCAGCGAGATGAGCAGAAAGCGCAGGGTGGCGTGGAATTCGGTTTCGCTCAGAAACAGCATCCCCTGCTGGATCTTGCCCTTGAGTCCCATCAGCAGGGCGGCCAGCACGGCACAGGCCACCGCCTCGCTCGGGCTCAGCAGTACCGACATCAGCCCCAGTAGATAGGTGAGCAGCATGGCTACCGAGCTGGTGAGACCGAACTCCCCTTGCCAGCGTTGGGCCAGCCAGACCGAGAGGCCGCAGCCGATCACCACCGCCAGCAGGCCGAGCAGTGGCAGCCAGGGGCCCAGAGTCGGCAGCAGCAAACCGCAGACCCCGCCAAGCAGGCCGATAAGGCCGTAGGTCCGCATCCCGGCGATGCGCTGGTTATCCCCCAGCTGGCGCACCTGCCAGCCCCGCTCCAGTCCGATAATCAGGCCGATGGCCAGCGAGACCAGGGCTCCGTTGACCGGTTCTGCATTGATCCACATAACGACTTCCTTTTCGTCATCTGCCTGCCTTGTTCCCATGATGGCACAGCGCTTGAGGTCACTGAGAGGCATGGCTCACAGAGTCTGCGTCTGGCTCCCGGTGCGGGTGGCTGAGTTGATATGAGCAAAAGAGATAAGCAAAGAGTTATTTCTTTCTTCTGGGCATAACAACTCCACGGCATGCTGTTCTCAACCCAACAAGATATGGAGTATCACCATGAAACTGCGAATGACCGCCCTGACCCTGCTCTCTCTGCTGGCATTTGGCCAGGCCAATGCCGCCGAGATCCGCCTGCTCAACGTCTCTTACGATCCGACCCGCGAGCTGTTTCAGGAGTACAACGCCGCCTTTGCAAAGGAGTGGAAGGCCAAAACCGGCGACGACGTGGTGGTGAGCCAGTCTCACGGTGGCTCCGGCAAGCAGGCCCGCGCCGTGGTGGATGGACTGGAGGCCGACGTGGTATCGCTGGCGCTGGCCTACGATGTCAACGCAATCGCCAAGGAGGGGCTGACCGCTGCCGACTGGCAGAGTCGCCTCGGCAACAACGCCTCGCCCTATACCTCCACCATTGTCTTCCTGGTGCGCAAGGGCAATCCCAAGCAGATCAAGGATTGGGATGATCTGGTGCGCAAGGATGTCGCCATCGTGACCCCCAACCCCAAGACCTCCGGTGGTGCCCGCTGGAACTATCTGGCCGTCTGGGGTTATGCCCTGAAGAAGAGCGGCAGTGAAGAGGGGGCCAAGCAGTTTGTCGGCGATCTCTTCAAGAACGTGAAGGTGCTGGACTCAGGCGCCCGCGGTGCCACCACCAGCTTTACCGAGCGCGGTCTTGGTGACGTGCTGCTGGCGTGGGAGAACGAAGCCCTGCTGGTGCTTGGTCAGGCGGGGGCCAGCGACAAGTTCGAGCTGGTGGTGCCTTCGGTCTCCATTCTGGCGGAGCCGCCGGTCGCGGTGGTGGACAAGGTGGCCAAGAAGCACGGTACCGAAGCGGTGGCCAAGGCCTATCTCGATTATCTCTACTCTGACGAGGGGCAGCATATCGTCGCCAAACATCACTATCGCCCCAGCAACCCGGCGATCCTGAAGGAGACCGCGGCCCAGTTCCCGCAGCTTGCCTTCTTTACCGTCAAGGATCTGGAAGGGGATTGGGAGAAAGCCCAGAAGAAACACTTCGCCCAGGGCGGTCTGTTTGACCAGATCTACCAGCCGGGTCGTTGATAGCTTCGTTATCCATCACTGAACTGGCCCCTGTGCCAGCCGATAGGAGCACCAAGATGAACAAGATCCTCCTGGTTCCCGGTCTGCACAACAGTGGGCCGGATCACTGGCAGAGCCGCTGGCACGATCATTTTCCCCAATGGCAGCGGATGACCGGGCTACCTTGGGACAAGCCGGACCTCAGGGTCTGGAGTGCCAAGCTGGCGAGCAAGCTGAAACGTCGCCGCAGCCGGGTCCATCTGGTGGCTCACTCTTTTGGCGCGCTGACTGCCATTGCGGCGGCCCGCTTGCAGCCGGAGAAGGTGGCCTCGATCTTTCTGGTGGCGCCCGCCGATCCCGCCCGTTTTGGCATTGCGGATGAGGCCTTGGCCGGGCCGCTGCAGGTGTCGGCCCAGCTGGTGGCCAGCCGCAATGATCCCTGGATGAGCTTTGAACGGGCCGAATACTGGAGCCGTCAGTGGCAGGTGCCGCTGTTCGATGCCGGTGAGGCGGGCCATATCAATGCCCAGTCAGGTCATGGGGACTGGCATCAGGGGCTGCATTTGCTGGGGGCACTCTACCGCCGTGGTGAGCTGGTAGTGGCACCGGTCAAGATCGCATCGCCCCAGCCGGTCGTATTGGGCTTTCGCTAGGTATCTGTGAAGTGGTTGGAGGGTTGGCGAGCGCGCTGTTCGCTGGCTACTCCATGCCCCCGTTCTTTGAATGCTCCGCTCCGTATTGCTCCATTTCTTAGGTCTTTTATTTATATAAAAGACCTTTTTTTATTTGGAGTGCGCCAAGAGCCTTGTGACTCTGCGGTTAGACAAAAAAGTGATTAGCAAAGTCGCAATTGATGTTTGTTGCCGATGAGGGGAGTGCGCAGAATCACCATATCGAAAATTCTTCATAACAGATGGATGTGTTATGCGATTTGGTTCTTATTCTGTCCTGCCCGGTTTTGGCCCCACCCTGGGGTTCAGCCTGCTCTATCTGGGCCTGCTGGTGCTGTTGCCGCTCTCGGCCCTGGTGCTGTTTGCGGTCAACAACCTGACCGCCGCCGAGTTCTGGCAGGTGATCGGTTCACCCCGGGTGCTCGCCTCCTTTCGCCTGAGCTTCGGTGCGGCCTTTGTCGCGGCGCTGCTCAACAGCCTGTTTGGCCTGATCCTGGCCTGGATCCTGGTGCGCTACACCTTCCCCGGTCGTCGTCTGGTGGATGCGCTGATCGACCTGCCGTTTGCCATGCCGACCGCCGTGTCCGGCATCGCCCTGTGCGCCATCTTCGCCCCCAACGGCTGGATCGGCCAGTTGCTGGCGCCGCTCGGCATCCAGCTCGCCTATAACCCCATTGGGGTGGTGATTGCCCTCACCTTTATCGGATTGCCGTTTGTGGTGCGTACCCTGCAGCCGGTGCTGCGAGAGGCTGAGAGCGAGCAGGAGGAGGCCGCCGCCAGCCTCGGCGCCGATCGCTGGCAGACCTTTATCCACGTGCTCTGGCCGACCCTGATCCCGGCCCTGCTCACCGGCTTTGCGTTGGCGTTTGCCCGTGCAGTGGGGGAGTACGGCTCCGTCATCTTCATCGCCGGCAACCTGCCGATGGTCTCGGAAATCGCACCGCTGATGATCATGAGCCATCTGGAGGAGTACGACTATGCCGGCGCCTCTGCCATTGCCGTGGTGATGCTGCTGATCTCATTCATTTTGTTACTGCTAATCAACAAGTTGCAGGCCTGGAGCTGGTCTCGTATCGGAGGGAGCCGGATATGAACGCATCGACACTCGCCCTTGAAGTCGCCCCTGTGGAGGTTGCTCCCGTGCGCAAGGCTCCGACCGTGATCCGCGAGCCCCAGTGGGTCAAGTGGCTGCTCATCACGGTTGGTCTCGGCTGGTTTGCCGCCCTGCTGCTGCTACCGTTGGCCACCGTCTTTATTCAGGCGCTGAGCCCCGGGCTGGTCTTCTTCTGGCACGCCATCAGCGAGCCGGATGCCCTGAGCGCCCTCGGTCTCACCGCACTGGTGACGCTCTGCGCCGTTCCTCTCAACCTGCTGTTCGGGATCGCGGCGGCCTGGGCCATCGCCCGTTTCCGCTTCCCCGGTCGGCAGCTGCTCATCACCATCATCGATCTGCCTTTCTCGGTGTCGCCGGTGATCGCCGGTCTGATGCTGGTGTTGATGTTCGGCAGCCGCGGCTGGTTCGGTGACTGGCTGAGCGAACATGACATCAAGATCATCTTCGCCACCCCGGGGATCATCCTGGCCACCACCTTCATTACCGTGCCCTTCGTGGTGCGCGAGCTGCTGCCCCAGATGGAGGCGCGCGGCCCGGAAGAGGAGGAGGCGGCCATCATGCTGGGGGCGAGCGGTCTGCAGATGTTCTGGCGCGTCACCCTGCCCGGCATTCGCTGGAGCCTGATGTACGGCCTGCTGCTCTGTACCGCCCGCGCGGTTGGGGAGTTTGGCGCGGTGTCGGTGGTTTCCGGTCATATTCGCGGCCAGACCAATACCCTGCCGCTGCATATCGAGATCCTCTACAACGAGTACCAGACTGGCGCCGCCTTTGCAGTGGCAAGCCTCTTGGCTCTGTTCGGGATCTTCACCCTGCTGGGGGAAACCCTGTTGGCCCGGCTGCGTGCCCAGCCCACCAAATCTCACTGATCACCGTTTTAAAGAGGCAGCCATGAGCATTCAGGTTCAACAACTCAACAAGCATTTCAATCAGTACGCGGCGCTGGCGGACATCAACCTCGACTTTCACGACGGTGAGCTGGTGGCGCTGCTCGGCCCCTCCGGTTGCGGCAAGACCACCCTGCTGCGGATCATCGCCGGGCTGGAGCAGGCCGACAGTGGCAGCGTCATCATCCGCGGTGAGGACGCTTCCGACCTACATGTACGCGAGCGCAACGTCGGCTTCGTGTTCCAGCACTACGCCCTGTTTCGCCACATGACGGTATTCGAGAACGTGGCGTTTGGCCTTAGGGTCAAACCGCGCAGCGAGCGCCCGGCCGAGGCGGCCATTCGTGCCCGGGTCAAGGAGCTGCTGGATCTGGTGCAACTCAGCCATGTGGCCGAACGCTATCCGACCCAGCTCTCCGGCGGTCAACGTCAGCGGGTCGCGCTGGCCCGCGCGCTGGCGGTACAGCCCAAGGTACTGCTCTTGGATGAACCCTTCGGCGCCCTCGATGCCCAAGTGCGCAAGGAGCTGCGCCGCTGGCTGCGCGAGCTGCACGACGAGCTGCATGTCACCAGCCTGTTTGTGACTCACGATCAGGAAGAAGCGCTGGAGGTCGCGGATCGGGTAGTGCTGATGAACGCCGGACGGGTCGAGCAGATCGGCACCCCGGCCGAGGTCTACGACCAGCCCGCCAGCTCCTTCGTCCACAGCTTCCTCGGCAGTGTGAACCAGTTCCGCGGTCGGGTGGCGGAGCAGGGATTCGGTGTCGGCGAGCAACTGCTCGGCGGGCCGTCGGCTTCTCATCTGGCCCACGGCAGTGCCGCCATCGCCTATGTCCGCCCCCATGAACTGGAGATCTTGCCAGCCGATGCGCCGGGCGGGATCCGCGCCACCATTACCCGCCTGCTGCCCATGGGGCCACGCATTCGGGTGGAGCTGCGTGGCGATGGCGAAACCAAAGGGGCCCACTATGAGGCGGAGCTGAGCAAGGAGGCGGCCAAACTGTTTGCCCCGGGTCAGGGGGTGAAGCTGGTGGCCAGACAGGCGCAGTTCTATCCCGACTATCAGATTTGATGCTGTGTTGCGGGCGGTGTGGCCGCCCGGTTCAGGCTGTCAGCCGGGCATGATCCCGGCCAAATAACAAAAATGAGAGGGGCGAGTAGCTTGTGTCGCCCACTCTTCGCAGGAGGCGACAAGGTGAATTTTCAGCAGTTACGCATTATCCGGGAGGCTGCGCGGCGGGATTACAACCTGACCGAGGTGGCCAACGCCCTTTTTACCTCGCAATCCGGGGTGAGTCGCCATATCCGCGAGCTGGAAGAGGAGCTCGGTATCGAGCTCTTTATCCGCTACGGCAAGCGGCTGCTCGGAATGACCGAGCCTGGCAAGGAGTTGCTGGTGATTGCCGAGCGCATTCTCAATGACGCCAACAACATCCGCAAACTGGCCAGCACCTTTGCCAACCGCGACTCGGGACGTTTACTGGTGGCGACCACCCATACCCAGGCCCGCTATGCCCTGCCGCGGGTGGTGAAGGCGTTTCGCGAGCAGTTCCCGCTGGTGCAGCTGGAGCTGCGTCAGGGCAGCCCGGAGGAGATAGTGCGGCTGGTGCAGACCGGCGAGGTGGATATCGGCATCAGCAGCGAGCAGCTCGACAAGAGCGAAGGGGTAGTGGCATTTCCCTACTACCGCTGGCACCACAATATCGTGGTGCCCGAGCAACATCCGCTGGCTGGCGAGCGGGATCTGACGCTGGCGGCGCTGGCCAACTGGCCCATCGTCACCTATCAAGCCGGGTTGACCGGGCGGGTGCGAGTGGATGAAGCCTTTGCTGCGGCTGGCATCGAGCCGCAGATCCTGCTGACGGCGCAGGACTCCGATGTCATCAAGACCTATGTCGAGCTGGAGATGGGGGTCGGCATACTGGCCGATATGGCGTTCGACGCACAGCGCGATCAGGGGCTGGTACAGCTTGATGGCAGCCATCTGTTTGCCCCCCACACCGCCTGGATTGGCCTCAAGCAGGGGCAGTTCCAGCACAACTTTGCCTGGCAGTTTATCCAGCTTTGCAACCCCGAGCTGGCGCTGGCGGATATTCAGGCCCGCGCCATGGGCAGCGAGCCCGCCCTCGACTTCCAGATTTGAATCGGAAGAGACGACAGAAGGGGAGCCAATGGCTCCCCTTCTGCTATCCGGTGGCGAGTTACTTCACTTCATCCCACGCCATCTGCCAGTGGGAGCCGATGCCCGGCTCGTACTGGGTGGCGGTGGTGGTCCACTGCTGGCAGTAGCCGCTGTAGGGGAAGGGCTTGCACTGATAGACCTTGCCATTTTTCGGCTGCTGCACCTTGGTACCGGCGGCATAGGATTTGAGCGAGTTCGGGAAGACGAAGTCATATTCGCCGCTGCTCTGATCCTTGAACATCAGATCCATGGTCTGCTGGATGGTCTCGCCGCCCGCTTTCGGGGTGGCCTTGATCACCAGCTGGTGGTGACCTGCCTTGAGTCCTTCCAGCGCCATGGTGAAGGTGTGGCTGCTGTCTTTGATATCTGCACTGCTTTCACCCTTGGCCACGCCGCCGTGGTCATAGAGGGTGTTGGAGACGGCCAGATCGCCCTGTGCGGTGACGGTGAAATCGAGGGTTGCCTTGCCGTTGTCCAGCACATAGTCGCTGGCCAGACCGCTGACGCTGATACTGTCCACCACCGGCGGTTGCTGCTGTTGCAGGTCAATCTCGACTCGATCCAGTTTGCTGTCTCGATGCAGATAGACGGGGTTCATACCGTAGACCGGATTGAACTGGCCATCGGCTCCTGGCTGACCGGCGCGGATCAGGCTCTGCTCGGCGTTGATCTTGCTGGCGAGGGCATGAGCCCAGCTGTTCTTCTGGCCCTGCTCGGCGGTGGTGATGGTCAGTACGGTCTGCAGCTCGGGGCGCTCGCCGTTGGCATCGAATACCCGGGTCATCGCCTTGTCACCCACTGCTAGGTCAATGGAGGGGTAGATGGTGCCTGCCTGGCTCCACTCCAGCGGTGGTTGGCTACCATCTTTGAACTTGGCATCGATGATGTTGTAGAAACTGTTGCTGGTGTCGCCCACTTCCCACACGCCGAGGATCACTTGATAACCGGTGCGCTCCGGCAGGACACAGTTGTGGGTCACCTGCTTGGGCGGCTGCACCATATTGCCGTCGATAACGCAGAAGGGGGTCAGGTCGAACGAGGCGCGGGTGAGCGGCTGGTTGGGGTTCCAGTCCTGCTTGGTGAGGTAGTAGCGCCAGTTGCGGGTGACGTGGTTGGCAGTGAAGGTCCAGCTGATGGCGAAGGGGCCGGGCTGTACTTCACGCTTGGTCCAGCGGTCGCTGGTCTGGATGTTCAGCTCGCTCCAGCGCGGGCTACCCGCCGAGGCGATTTGACCATCCTGTGGGCCGGTTTGCGGGAAGCCTGATGGGCCCTCCACGCTCTGGGGTTCCCACTGCACGCCGCCACACTGGCTGTTGCCGCCGGTTTTGCACAGGTAGTTGCGGCTCTCTGGCTGGCTGATGTAGCCGTGGGCCAGGGCGCTGCCGCTGGCCAGCAGGGCCAGCACCGCTGCGATGTGATTAAGTTGGATTTTTGCTGCCATACATTCCTCTGTTCGATAGATGTGGGCAGTCAGTTGGCCGGGGAGTTCCCCGATGCACACTTGCGTGTGGCGACCCCGCTATCCTGGACAAAACGTCTGTAGACCGGAGGCTTTGCGTCCCGACCTTTCGGTCAGTTTGCCAAATGACTAGATGGTTAGTGATGGGCCAAATGTTCGGCCGTCAGCATTGTGCACTGCATTGATTAATTATTTGAAGTTAAATGTTTAAATGCGCCATTCAATGGCGCGAAAATCATTCTAACTGGCTGTTTTTAAATTGTTCTCTTATCTGTGAATGGCGCCGATTAACGTTGAATATGCCGATAAGGTGCATGCTGATTGCGTGTTGGCGGCGTAAAAAAAACCTGCCAGCTTGTCTGGCAGGTCGGGTGACAAGGCGACACGGGTTGACGCCATCAATGACGGGCGCGCTGCTCTCCGGAGGGGGGAGATACGGGAGCCATCATTGGCGCTGCAGCTGACTCCTTGCCCAGTTTGAACACCGCAAGTCGCTCATCCAGACTGCGGGAGAGACCGGCCAGCAACTCGCTCTCCTGCGCCAGTTGCGAGGCGGACTGGGACATCTCCAGCGCCGAGTCGTTGATGCCGCTGACGTTGCGGTTCATATCCTCGGCCACCATGCTCTGCTGCTCGGCGGCGGTCGCGATCTGGGTCGCCATGTCGCTTACATGCTGGATGTGGTTGACGATCAGGGTGAGATCCTGCCCCGCCTGCTGGGACTGGTTGACGCTGCTCTCCGCCAGTTTGCGGCTGGTATCCATGGCGTTGGCGGCGGTGACGGCCCGTTGCTGCAGCTGGGCAATGGTACTCTGGATCTCTTCGGTGGATTGGCGAGTGCGGCTGGCCAGCTGGCGCACCTCGTCGGCCACCACGGCAAAGCCGCGGCCCTGCTCACCGGCACGGGCTGCCTCGATGGCGGCGTTGAGGGCCAGCAGGTTGGTTTGCTCCGAAATGGCGCTGATGACGGCGGTCACTTCGCTGATCTGCATTACCCCCTCCTTGAGCTGGTTGACCTGCTGGGTGGCTTGCTCCACCTCGGTGGCCAGCGCCTTGATGCCGTGCACGCTGGCGTGAACGTCGCGGTTGCCGAGCCCGGCTTCTCCGGTCGCTTCCTGGGTATCCCGCGCGGTATTTTCGGCGTGTCCGGCCACATCGGAGATGGTGGCGCTCATTTCGTTCATGGCGGTAGCGAGTTGGGCCAGCTGATCTCGCTGGCTGGTGACCGCCTGATTGGTCTGCTCGGCGGAGGCGGCGATGCGCAGGGCGGCATCCGCCACGTTGCGGGCTCCCTGGCTGGCTTCCAGCAGGGCGTGACGGATGGCATCGAGACTCTGGTTGGTGCAGCGGGCGACCACTCCCAGCTCATCCTTGCCCTGAACCGGGATGCTTACCACCAGATCCCCCTTGGCGACCCGTTGCATGGCGTGGTTGATCTGGCTGAGGGGGGAGACGATGGAGTGGGTGATGCGCCAGCCCAGCAGCCCCATCAGCAGGATCACGATGGCGGTGGCGGTCCCCATCTTCATGTACTGGGCCCAGATGGTCTGCTGAATATCTTGCAGCAGCATGCCGGAACCGAGGATCCAGCCCCAGGGCTGATAGCCGGAGACCATGGAGAGCTTGTCGGCGGTTTCGCCCGATGGGCCTGTCCAGACATATTGCAGGGTGCCCTGTTTGCCCCCTTTGGCGATATCCACCATCTGATACCAGAACTGACCAGCGGTGGCGGCCCCCCCTTCACCCATCTTCTGGCCGACCAGTTCGGGGCGAATGGGGTGAACCACCATGGTGCGGTTCTCGTCGATGACGAATAAATAGTTGTTGCCATCAAAGCGGGTGTTGGTCAGCAGCTTGCGTGCCTCCTGCTGGGCCTGCTCTGCTGGCAGGGTGCTGGCCAGAAACTGGATCTGGCTCATGGCCTGTTCCAGAACCGCATTGAGCCGCGCCTCTCGCTCGCTCATCAGATTGCGCTGGAGCGCGTTGGCCGAGATAAGCAGTAGCGAGACAAAACCGACAAACGCCAGTGCGAGCAGCAAAATCAATTTGCGGCTCACGGTAATATCACCGAGCTTGAACATGACTAAACCCTCATTTCCCTGTTGATTTTATGTGGCTCTGTACCGCGGCAGCCAGTTCGTAAGAGTTAACAACTCATTTACTTTCAGTCTCTTGCCGAGCTTTCTCAAATGAGCGTTTTAACATCAGTATAGTCAGCAGACAGCAACCCCCACTTTTTGGTAGCGTGTTGATGCGCATCCCAGCGCAATTTTTGCCAAAGAGTGTGAATGGTTTGGCATTTCTTCAAAAAAAGGAGTGGGCCCCGCTGCGGGTGACCCCATAACAAGAGGGAATTTATGAGTTCCATTGCCAGGAATTACTTCAACCAGCTCAACGCCGACTACCTGCAGGTGCACAGGCGTAAGGAGGATCTCTTCTGGTCCACCTATATGGGCACCAGCGATGATCAGGCCGGTTTCACCACGGCCGAGCAGGCCTACAAGGCCTTTTGTGCCAATCCGGCCCGTCTGCCCGAATTGCGGGAGATGTTGGCGCAGGCCGACGAGGATGATCTCAAGCGCGGTCTGCAAGGCTGGATCGCCTTCTTCGAGTGCAATGTGATTGAAGATCCCGCCGCATCCGCCCTGATGGATGAGCTGGTAGCCGCCGAGGCGGCGCTGTTCGCCCGCCGCAAGGGGCTGAAACTGACCCTGCTGGATGAGCAGGGCCAGCAGGTCGCTGGCAGCCTGCCTGCCGCCAGTACCTCGCTCGCCGCCAGTCCGAACGAGGCGGTGCGCCAGAGCGCGCTCGCCATGTTCCACACCCTGGAGCAGTGGGTGGTCGGCAACGGTTTTCTCGAGGTGGTGGCGATCCGCAACCGCTTTGCCCGCGCCATGGGCTATCGCGACTACTTCGACTACAAGGTGCGCAAGAACGAGCAGATGAGCCCGGAGCAGCTGTTCGCCATCCTCGACGACTTTATTGCCCGCACCGACGCTCGGTTGCAGCAGAGCCTGGCCGAGCTGAAGGCCGCCAAGGGCGAGGCGGCCCTGCTGCCTCACAACCTGCGTTACAGCGTGAGCGGCGACGTGACCCGTCAGCTCGATCCTTACGTGCCCTTCTCGCGGGCGCTGCGAGATTGGGTCGAGAGCTTCCGTCGTCTCGGCATCCAGTATCGCGGGGCGACCCTGACGCTGGACTTGCTGACACGGGAGGGGAAATACGAGAACGGCTTCTGCCACGGCCCGGTTCCGAGCTTCTTCCAGCAAGGGGATTGGGTGCCTGCGGTGGTCAATTTCACCAGCCTGGCCGATCCGGCGCAGGTGGGCAGCGGCTGGAGTGGCCTCAATACCCTGTTCCACGAGGGGGGGCACGCCGCGCATTTTGCCAATGTCACCGGCAACGCCCCCTGCTTCTCCCAGGAGTTCCCGCCAACTTCCATGGCTTATGCCGAGACCCAGTCGATGTTCTGCGACAGCCTGCTGGACGATGCCGACTGGCTCAAACGTTACGCTAGAAATGCGGCAGGAGAGGCTGTTCCCGACGCCCTCATCAAGGAGATGATTGAAGCGCGTCAGCCGTTTCGCGCTTTTAACGAGCGCCAGATCGCGTTGGTGGCCTACTTCGAGCGGGATCTCTACGCTATGGGTGAGGCCGAGCGCACCCCCGAGGCTGTGTTGGCGCTGGCCCGCCAGTGGGAGCGCAAGATCCTCGGGGTCGAGAGCCCACGCCCGTTGCTGGCCATTCCGCACCTCCTTAATCAGGAGTCGGCCTGCGCCTATCACGGCTACCTGCTGGCGCTGATGGCGGTGGAGCAGACCCGCGCCTATTTCCTCAAGCGTGATGGCTACCTCACCGACAATCCGCGTATCGGGCCGGATCTGGCCGCCCACTACTGGGGGCCTGGCAACGGCATGAGTCACGATGAGACCCTGCGCAGCCTGACCGGCGAGGGATTCAGCGCGGTGCCGCTGGCCGAGGCATGCAACCTGAGCGCCGCCGAAGCCTGGCAACAGGCGCAAGCCTGCATGGCCGCCGCGCAGCAGCGCCCCGCGGCGGGTGAGGGAAGCCCGCTCGATGCTCATATCCGGGTGGTACACGGCGCCGAGCTTATCGCCGACAACAGCGAGTCGGAAACCCGCATGCTGGCCGACTTCGAAGCGTGGGTAGCCCAGCGCATCAAGCATTGACGCAGGATGCGGCTCCTTAGGTTGAGCCATTTATGTGGATATAGTCCTGCAACCCGTGCAGGGCTATATCATATCAGCGCAATGATTTTGCAGAAAAATCCGTGTAAACCCAATGTTTCAGTATTTTAATGTTGTTGATAGTGCAATGGATGAAGTAATAAGTTGTCACACTATAGAGTTGACTAATTATTATCCTTTGGACAGAATTGGAGACCTTGCCACCCCCGATGTGAACCGGGTCCGGAAAGTTACAGATCTCTTTAGAGATGGCTGGGCTGCCTTTTCGTGAGGTTTAGATGACTCACCACAAGATACAGGTAGCTCCCGGTCTGGTTCATGCAAGATATCTGCACAATTTGGCCCGCTCCTGAACCCTCGTGGTGCTGATAGGCGACTGCTGTTTTTGTACACGGACTGTATTTTTAGTCTGTCGTCAGTGGGGGTTTTCTCCTGCGTTCTCATCCTCTCCAGCATTTTTAATTATTGAAGTCATTTGAACAGTCATACAGGGCAGCTAATAACTGATTTGTTCAACCGACTGTAGTGATCTCGGATTTTTTGAATGGAGTTGCTTGTGATGAAAAAGATCATGATGGTGTCGGGTACCCGCCCGGAAATAATCAAGCTTGCCCCTCTCTACCATGCTCTCAAGCAGAAGCCATGGGCCGATGTATGCTGGGTGCATACCGGTCAGCATGATAGCATGGCTGTTCAAGTGCTTGATTGTTTTGACATTACCCCCAATTATGCTCTGTTTCGTCATGGTTCCAGCTTGTTTGATTTCAGTCAGGGGTGTCGTGCTCAACTCGAGTCATTGATGGTGCAAGTCGAGTGGGACATGGTGATTGTCCAGGGGGATACAGAAAGCGCCTTTTTGGGGGCCTTGACCGCCTTCTATCATCAGGTTCCCATTACTCATGTTGAGGCCGGATTGCGTACTTATCGCCTCGATCGCCCTTTTCCTGAAGAGGGTCTTCGCCAGATGATTGGGCGTCTGGCCCAATTACATATGGCGCCGACGGATCGCGCGCGTGATAGCCTGTTGGCTGAACAGGTACCGACAGAGAGGGTACATGTGACTGGCAATACTGTCATTGATGCCCAGTTATGGGCCAGCAAACGTCACGGTATCAAACGTAAAGGAGATCAACCGGGACATTTGCTGGTGACGGTACACAGGCGCGAAAATTGGGGCAATGAAGTTGCGGGAATCTGCCGTGCCATCGCGCGGCTTGCTACCGCCAATCCCGGCATGCGAGTGCTTTTCCCGGTACACCTAAACCCCGTCATCAAGCAGGTTGTCTACCCACTGCTTGGTCATTTATCCAATGTCACGTTGACTGAGCCTCTGGATTATCTGGCGATGCAACAGGCTATCGCTGATGCATGGTTGGTTATGACGGATTCTGGAGGTTTGCAGGAAGAGGCGCCAACCTATGGGGTGCCACTGCTGGTATTGCGTGAAGAAACGGAACGCCCCGAGGCTGTCGATTCCGGTTACGCACAACTGATGGGAACGGATGAGGAACTCATCGTCCAGCGAGTCAGTGAGCTATGGCAAGCCGGGGACTTTGAGCCACGAGAGATGGCCAATCCGTTTGGGGATGGCCAGGCCTGTTCCCGCATCGTGGCTATCATGGCAGACACTCTGCTGAGGTAATCGGGATGCCGGAATATTGGTTGGTGGATGGTTTTGCTACCTATCTATATGGTCTGAAGCTGATCGCTATCGTAGTGGCAATAGCCATGCTGGTGAGTGGACTGGATGACCTTTTCATCGATGTCGTTTATTGGCTCCGAAGTGCTTGGCGGCGGCTGACGGTTTATCGACAGCACGATCGGCTGAATTATCTGGCGCTTTATGAACGGGAGGAGCAACCTCTCGCCATTATGGTGCCAGCCTGGCATGAAACGGGCGTAATTGGTCAGATGGCGGAGTTGGCTGCGACCCGTTTTGACTATGAAAACTATCAGATCTTCGTCGGTACCTACCCCAATGATCCGGATACTCAGAAGGATGTGGATGAAGTTTGTGCCCGTTTTCCTAATGTGCACAAAGTTGTGTGTGCCCGTCCTGGGCCGACCAGCAAGGCGGACTGTCTCAACAATGTGCTTGATGCCATTTTCCAGTTCGAACGTAAGGCCAACCTCTCTTTCGCAGGTTTCATTCTTCACGATGCCGAAGATGTTATTTCGGACATGGAGTTGAGGCTTTTCAACTACTTGGTAGGCCGCAAGGATCTTATCCAGATTCCTGTCTATCCCTTTGAACGTAGTTGGTTCAATTTTACCAGCTTGCATTATCTGGACGAGTTTGCCGAATTGCATAGCAAGGATGTTCCGGTGCGTGAGGCTGTGTCAGGTCAGGTACCCAGCGCTGGCGTTGGTACCTGTTTCAGCCGCCGCGCCGTCATCGCGCTGTTGGAAGATGGGGACGGTATCGCTTTTGATGTGCAAAGTCTGACTGAAGACTACGACATAGGTTTCCGTCTTAAGGAAAAGGGGATGGAAGAGATATTCGTCCGTTTCCCTGTCATTCGTGAGGTCAGAAGTACCCCGAATAAACGTTGGCGACTTGGTATGCATGAGCGTGATACCAATGTCATCTGTGTAAGGGAGTATTTTCCCGATACTTTCCAGACGGCTGTGCGCCAAAAGTCACGCTGGATCATTGGTATAGTCTATCAAGGTTGCAAGACTCACAAATGGAGCCGCAACTGGAAGCTTAACTACTTCCTGTGGCGAGATCGCAAGGGCGCTCTGACCAATTTTCTCAGTTTTACTGCCAGTCTTATTTTGCTCCAGTTACTTGCTCTCTTGTGTTATCAGTGGCTTGCCGAGGACCCCTACTACTTTCTATCTATCTTCGAAGGTGACAGCTGGTTGGTCACCCTGCTTTGGATCAACCTGTTTCTTATGCTTAATCGAATGTTGCAGCGCTTGATTTTCGTGACTCGCTACTACGGCATAGTGCAAGGATTTATGTCCATTCCCCGCCTGTTCTGGGGGAATGTAATCAACTTCATGGCCAACTGGCGTGCGCTTTCCCAAATCATTGCACAAGGGGATCCGCGTCGGGTTGCTTGGGACAAAACTACCCACGACTTCCCAAGCTTGGGAGAAGAAAACCGGGCACGGCGACCGTTAGGCCAGATCCTGATTGATCAGGGCGCACTGACCAAGGAGCAGCTTGAACAGGTATTAATGAACCGATTGCCCGGTTTGCGCTTGGGCAGCAACCTGGTGCAACAAGGGTTACTAACCAGTGAACAGCTGGCTGCAGGGGTGGCTGAGCAGAGTGGGGTGAATTGGGAACATGTCGATGCCTATGGTCTGGAGCGATATCTGCTGCACAAGGTTCCGCCCAACGTTGCTATGCACTATGGGGTCTTACCGCTACGTATTGAGGATGGGGTGCTGGTGCTTGCATGTGAGGTTTATTTAGACCCTGTCTCTCTTGGCGCGCTATCTCGCAAACTCCGGTCACCCGTTACCTATGTGATCGCCTGCAGAGGAGAAGTGACCGTGGGCCTTCGTCGCTGGTATGCCCGTGGTCAGCGTATCGACCCAAAAGCATTGCTGCAGCGAGCACTGACGGATGGTCTGGTTAGTGAAGAGCAATCAATTACGATCTGGAACCGATATCTGGCCAGTCAGGTGATGTTGCCCGAACTGCTGATCACGCTCGGCCATATAGATGAAGCGGCGTTGCGTTCCTTGTTGCTGCGACATGAGCGAAGCGAATTGACACTCGCCCATTTTCTGGTCGACCAGGAAGTGATCTGTGAGCAGGTGTTGGCTCAAGCCCTGACGTTGCAAGGGGCTTATCAACTGAACCTGTACGAACTGCTGCGGGAAGCGGGAGTTAATGATAGCTGGTTGGCGCAACGCTCGGAGGTGACTACCTGATGCGTCCCGAATTTTTGCTTTTGTCAGGGCTGTTGCTTGGTCAGGGAGTTATGGCTGCTCCCCAGGAATATGAACTGGGGCCCGGAGTGAGTAGTTATCAGCGTTTCGTGCTTTATCCTCATTTGCAGAAAGGGTTCTCTGCCATTGAGCGGGGACATCGTGATCGCGCAATTTCCGAGTTCGAACAGGCTCGCAAGCTGCAACCTAAAAACCCGGTTATAGCCCTCTATCTTGCCCGAGCGTATGAGCATTTTGGTCAAGACAAGCAGGCTATGGCGCTGGTGCGCCAGCAGTTAGCTATCACGCCACAGGATGCCGAGCTATTAACCTTCGCTGAAGGGTTGCAGCGTAAAAAACCATTCGATCCTGACTGTAATTTGCTCGAGTGCAAGGTCGCAAGGGCCGAGCGAAAGTTGTTGGATGCGGACCTGCAAGGGTTGGCTACTTTACTGGATGACCCCGAACTTGCAGTCACCCCACAGGGGTTGACACTGCGGCATGACCTTCTTGCCCGCTCACTGGGTGAACGGAATTGGGGCTTGGCTGCTGGGCAGCTTTCCTGGCTCGATAAAGCAGGAAAACTGAGCCTAGGAGAGCTGAAGCAGTGGTTCAATATGCTACTGACACAAGGGGATGTCACCCAAGCTGTTGTATTGCGTCGCCGTTTGCCGAGTCAAGATGGTGAAGTGGATTTGGCCATCGCACTTGCCCTTGCCAAGGAGCCGGATAGTGCAGCGTTAAGGCGTTATCTGCGGTCTCATTCACCACATTTTGCCAAGGCAGCTCAGGAGCGTGAATGGTTGCAGCTCTCAGCCAATACAGGAATTCTGAAGGGCGACGAGGTGTTGCAATTTGCTGAGAATCAGCGCTTTTATGCCAACTTAATGTTGCCTGTATTACGCCAGGAAGGGCGTTGGGCGGAGCTGGATAAATGGCTGGTGAGTGTGCCGTCACACGAAAGTGCTGAGTTGGCATTCGAATCGGCCTTGCATCAGCGCCAATGGCGCAAACTGATCAGAGAGGGGCGCAGGTTGATCCGGGACTCTGGACAACCAATGAGGCAGTTGGATCGGCTTACTTACCAGTTGCAGCGTGCAGGTTTATTGACGGCGGCTCGTGAGCTGCTCATCGAATATTGGCCCTATCAGGGAGCCAACTTGTCGGATCGAGAGACGTTGATTCGGCGTTTGACTCTGCTGCAAGAGGATAAGGGGTCTGGCACATTGCCCGATCACCTATCTGAACCATTGAGCGATCCGGCGCTGCGCACTCTGCAGGCCAATCTGTTGGCACTGTCTGGTCAATGTGACGGGGTTATGCGGGTGCTGGGTGATCTCTCAGCCCGTTATGATGCTGACAGCTGGCGTGCTCTCGGAGGTTGTTATCGACACAGCAAGCCGGGCTTGGCTGAATATGCCTTTTCTCGGACCGCCAGTTTTGGATTGCCTGGTGATGTACGTCAATTTGCCTATCAGGCGTATGAAAATCATCACTACGATGCAGCGCTCAAGGCCTGGCAGCAGGTTACGCTGGCCTCTGATCAACAAGAGCAAATGGCTGCAATTCGTTCAGCCCTCGCTGCCGGAGATATTGTTCAAGCTCGGCGGTGGCTTGAGCAATATCTGCAGTCAGGGTTGCCTCAGGATGCTGAATACTGGCGAACTTTGGCCAAGACCCAGCAGGATGAACAAGCGATTGCAAGCCTTGAGCAGGCTATTGCCTTGATACCGCAAGCTGCTGACTATGCCCAGGTGGCGGATCATTTTCAAAAACGTGGACAAACGTCGCAGGCGAGTACGGCATTGAAGGTAGCAAACCGCCTTGAGCCGAATAATCGGGAATACCAGCTGGCCTACGGCTATGCCCTTCTGAACAATGGTGAGAAACAGGCGGCCAGTGACTGGTTGGAGTCCCTATATCGGGAGGGGGATACCGAGTTGGCGGAACAGCTTGTTTATATCAATCAATCTCTAGCTCACAACCCGAAAGCGCGAATGTATGCCACCAAAGCCATTGATGGCGATCAACCGGCGCAATTACGTTACGACTTGAGACGATTGCATGAAGATCTGGGGCGGCGCTGGACTTACAGTTTTGATGCGTGGACCGGGAATGGTCAGGGCACGGTCAGTGGCATCGGCGGTAATGCCGTGGCTCAGAGCTATGCCCAGACAGAGTTGGAGTACCGTTTGGGAGAAGAGACCGTCCGTGATGGCAAGACGCTCTCCTTGTATGGCCGTCTCTATGGCAGCAGTCAGAGCCAGCGGCTTTACCATTTAGATGAGGGCGACCCGAATGACGGCACCTATATGGAGAATACTGGCAGCAACCCGCTTGATTTCCGGGAGCCTACCCTGGGGATAGGGCTGCGCTGGAAACCATTCGGAAGTCAGTCGTTTTTCTTCGCGGCCGAAGAGTTACTGCCACTCAACAGCAGTCAAGGGGGTGAACACGATACCCTGATCCGTGCCAGTGCTTCTTTCCTGAATGGTGGCAAATATAGTGATGAGTGGCATGTCGGTGATAGTGGCTGGTGGGCACAGAACCTCTATCTGGATGTAGCTCGTTACCTGCGTTCACAGCAGACCAGTCTGGTGGCTGATTATCGGGTCAGCTACCACCACAAAATTAGATGGGGTGACACTGTAGAGCCTTATGCGCATGTTCAGGGACGCCAATATTGGAACGACAAGAGTCCGGATCGAGGTTACTACAGTGGCAAGAATGGCATAGTGGAGTATGTGTCGGGCTCTGACGATTACACTCTGCTGATGGGGGGCGTTGGGCTACGCTGGAACCACTGGTTCGGAGAGACTCAATACGATGCTTGGCCCCATAAATTGAGCCTGGGGATCGAATATCAGCACCGGTTGAAGAGTGATCCCGTCATCAAGGACATTAAATCCGGTAATGACTATGACAAAGGCACCCTGATGATGACGATGGGATTGAGATGGTAATGAGATATTGGTTCAAGGGTTTGCTACTCATTCTGCTGGGAATTGTGCTGCCTGCCCAGGCTAGCCAGGGCATCTTCTATCAGCCCCAGTTGCGGGATGCCACCCTCGGAGAGTTGCGCTGGGATGAGATAGTTGCTCAGGTGAAGCAGGAAGGGTTCGATACGCTAGTCGTTCAGTGGACTCGCTACGGTGATGCTTTCGCAAAGCCAGAGGAAAGCGCTTGGTTGGCAGCCAGGCTAAAAAGAGCTCATGCCGCGGGGTTGAAGCTGGTTCTGGGGCTTTACGCGGACCCTGCATTTTTTCAACGCCAGGATCAAAGTGCTGGTTCTCTTGCTCGCTATCTTGAGCAGCAGGAAAGTCACAACCATCTTCTAGCCGAAGAGTGGTTAAATCTTCTGGGTGAGGGAAGTATTGCAGGTTGGTACCTACCTGCAGAGTTGGACGATTTCAATTGGCGCGACCCCGAACGGCAAGCACTGCTATCTAGGCATCTGGCCAGCTCTGCCAAGGCGTTGCGCGAAGTGAGTCCGGAACCCGTCTATATCAGCAGCTTCTTTACTGGCAAAATGAGTCCACAAGCCTATCGGGAGCTTCTGACCCGCCTGTCAGATAAGGGAGTGAATCTGATGGTTCAGGATGGAAGTGGAACCACAGTGCTGAGCAAGCCGGAGCGTGAGCTCTATCTGGATGCTCTTTCTCCCTGCGAGGGTCGTGTGACTGGTTTGATTCATGAGTTGTTCGTTCAGAAGGGAAAACGCGCAAGTTTTCATGCAGAGCCCTTGGCTGAGCGACAACAGCGGGCACTTATAGTCTCTCCGAGTTCATGTGGTAGCCAACGCTGGTTCTTTTCACTACGTTACTTGCCTGGAATGGCTGACATGCGTTGAATGTTCGTATGAGCGTCGATATCAATGTTTGGATCGTTAACCATTACCGACGAGCGTCAGCCGCGTAAACCACAGTGCTCCCGGTGAGCATGCCGGGAGCACGGCGCCTTATGGCTATCCCTTGTTACAGCTGTAGTGGGGGATACCTCACTAGGGATGGGTACGACACCAGGTGTCGCTTTGGCAATAGTGTCCGCGATTTTTTCATCAAATATGTATTCATATGAAGATGAGCGTAAACAGTGAGCGGCAAGGTAATAGATTCGGTGATTCACGCTGTTATGTCTGTTTTGTTAATAGTGTTTTTTGCACTCATCTTTGTGCATAAAGATTGATCTATTCATCTTTTTGAGAACTATTCCCATCTTGTCGGATTGACTAAATTGTCCACAGCTGCAAAATCGCCCACCTTGCCACTCCCGATGTGAATCGGGTTCGGAAAGCCTCAGATCTCCGCCCGGAGATGGCTGGGCCGCACATAGGAAAGGTGTGGCCGTTGCCCGTCTTTCACCCTCGAAATCAGCACACAAGTCAGGAAGCCCTCTTGCTCATCAGGCAGGAGCGGACGGGTGTGTATATCCGTATGGTCGTGCAGGGACGATATGACCAGCGTTTGTTATGGGTGGTATGTTGCGAATGAATCGCATCTTTTTGATGTTGGCGCTGTTGCCCCTGCTGGTGTGTGCCAGTGAGGTGGACAGTGCACGCGAAGCCTGGGTGATCAAAGCCCGGGCGGGAGAGCTGGATGCTGCAGCGCATGGGCTGGATGCTCTCTATCGACAAAGTGGTGATGGCAAGGTGCTCGATGATCTGATCGCCGTGCAGCTGTGGCGGGGTGATCGCAAGGGGGCGTTGGCCGCCTGTGAACCGTGCGAGCTCAGCCCCATCAGCAACAGTACGCTGGAAGGGGTGGCCCGTGCCGCCCGCGACGAGAAGCGCTACTCCGAGGCGATCAGCTATTACCGCATCCTGCAGGGACGCGATCCCGCCAACCGCAATGGCTGGCTCGGGCTGTTTCTCACTGCCAGTGATCAGGGCAACCGCGAGCTGGCCCGCCACGCAGCGGTTGATTATGAAGCCCGTTTCGGCCGCGACCAAGCGATCCTCGAAGCCCGCATCTATGCCGCCCGCCAGGGTGAAGATCCCATGGGTGAGCTGCTGGCCCGTCAGCAGTGGCTGGACCTGGAGCCGGACAACCCCGAGCAGGTGCTGGCACTCTATCGGGTAGCCGTGAGCCTGGGGGCTGGGCCTGCGGCAGCAGACCTGATGGGCCGTTACCCCAAGCTGTTCAAACCGGTCGACCGGCTCTGGCTCGACTACTACCAGGCGGTTAATCTGCTGCGGATCTCGGCCCAGACCGAGGATCCGGTGCTGGCCCGCCGCTCCCTGACCCGCACTCTTGCGCTGCAAGAACGGATCCTGGCCCGCGCGCCCCACGATCATGTGCTCTATATCAGTGCCCGCCGAGATGTAGTGGTGACGCTGGTAGCCCTCGGCGAGTTTGCCCGAGCCGAACGGGAGTCCGCTACGCTGCAGGCCGAGGGGCCATTGCCTGACTATGTGCTGGAGGCGCGCGCCGATGCACTGGCCGGGCTGGTGCGGGTGGATGAGGCCTCCGTGATTTACCAGCAACTGGCGACCCCTGCACGGGCCAAAGACAAGCGCCTGCTGGAGAAGCGCTTCTACGCCTATTCGGATGGCGAGCGCTATGGTGCGGCACAGGGTCTGCTGGCTGGTTGGCAGGAGCCACCGGCTCGCTGGGATTTCACTGGCAACATGCGGATGGCCAATGACGACTACGAGAAGGTATTGCAGCTGAAAACCTTGCTGCAGGCTTGGCGTGGTGAGGCGGGTGCGGCAGAGCAGCAGCTGGAAGGGTGGCTGAAGAGTGCGCCTGCCAATCCCTGGCTCTGGCTGCAACTGGGGGATATTCGCCGCTGGCGGGGTCATCCCGACGGGGCCGAGCAGGCGTATCGGCAGGCCGTGCGCTGGCTGCCGGCAGGACGCACCGTGCTGGCCGAGCCGGGTCGCCTCAACGCCCGGCTCGACAAGGGGGACTGGCAGGGCACGCCACAGGCCGTGCGCACCCTTGGCAACCTGACCCGGGATCGTCAGGAGTTACAGCAGCGGCTGACTCTGGAGCAGGCGCCACAATTTGTTACCGACCTGACCCATGGCCGCAACGAAGGGGGCTCGGTGCAGGCCAGCCGTGACTGGAGCTACGACAGCCGCCTCTACAGCGCTCGCACTGATGGCGGTGATCGGCTGTTTGTCCGTCGTCAGGGCAGCTTTGGCGAGTTCGACCAGCAGCCCGAGCGCGCCGCCTATACCGGGCTGGGGGCCGAGATCTTTTTCTACCCGCTGCAACTGACGCTGGAGGGGGGCACGGGCAGCGAGCTCAACCACAAAGGCTATCTCTGGAGTCGCCTCGATTGGCGGCTGGATGATCACTGGACATTGGGTGCAGCCATCAATCTCAACAGTGCCGACACCCCGCTGCGGGCATTGGCGCGCGGCAACTACGCCGATCAATACCAGTTCGATCTGGGCTGGCGTCAGGATGAGACCCGCGAGGGGGCGCTGCGGCTGGAGCGGATGGATATCAGCGACGGCAACCGGCGGCTGACCGCCTCCGGCTGGCTGCGTCAGGATCTCTGGCGTCGGGATCGCTGGTGGTTCGATACCACCTTGCGCGGCGCCACCTCCCGCAACGAGGCGTTGGAGGTCGACTACTTCAACCCCTTGCAGGATCGCAATCTGGAGCTGGAGCTGGCGGGGCGCTACCGGCTGCCGCTGGATGGGCGCCGCTCTTTACTACAGAGCCTGACCATGAGTGGCAACCACTACTGGCAGCAAGGCTATGGCAGCGATCAGGGGTGGCAGCTCAGCTATCGCCACGACTGGATCCTCTCTCCCGCCCTCAGCCTGGGCTATGGCCTTGGCCGCCGTCAGGCCATCTATGACGGCAATCCCGAGTTCGGAAATTTCATCTTCGCCAATCTGCAATGGAGTTTCATGTGATGAGACGCTGGCTTGCTCCTTTCGTTTTGCTGCTTGCACTGCTGCCTTCGCTGACGCAGGCAGCCCGGCAACCCGATGACTATGTGGTGCTCTGCTACCACGATATCGTCGATCTGAAATTGACCCCCAACCTCAAGCTCTATCCCCAGACCATCCGGCGCGACACCCTGATCCGCCACTTCAACTGGATCAAGCAGCAGGGTTATCACCCGGTCAGCTTCCAGCAGATCCTGGATGCCAAAGCGGGCAAAGCACAGCTGCCGGAGAAGGCGATCCTGCTCAGCTTCGACGACGGCTACGAGAGCTTCTACCGGCTGGTCTATCCGCTGCTCAAGCTCTACAACTATCCGGCGGTCTTTGCGTTGGTGGGCAGCTGGCTGGATGTTGCCGATGACAAGATGGTCCCGTACGGCAATGACAAGCTACCACGCAGCTACTTCGTCGGCTGGCCTCAGATCCGCGAGATGCAGGACTCCGGACTGGTGGAGCTGGCCTCCCACACTTTCACCTCCCACTACGGGCTGCTCGCCAACCCGCAGGGCAACGTGCAGCCGGCGGTGACCACCGCAGGCTGGAGCCAGAATGGCTACGAGAGCATGGCCGACTATCGGGCCCGGATAAAAGCGGACTTCGACGCATCAGCCAGCCAGCTCAGGGAGCAGACCGGTCGGGCACCACGGATCCTGGTCTGGCCCTACGGCGCCTTCAACCAGACGGCGCTGGAGCTGGCCAGTGCGGCGGGGATGCCCTACACCTTCACCCTAGCGGAAGGGCTCAACAAGCTGAGTGACTCGGGCAGCACGGTGCGCCGTTATCTGCTGGAGGAGGACACCAGCCTCGAAACCCTGGATGAGATCATGGGGGGCAATACCTGGGAGCGGCAGGTGGAGCGCTTGGTGCACGTGGATCTGGACTATGTCTACGACAAGGATCCGCAGCAGATGAACAAGAACATCGACATGCTGCTGGATCGGATCAAGGGGTATGGCATCACCACCGTCTATCTGCAGGCCTATGCCGATGACAACGGCGACGGGGTGGCGGAGGCGCTCTATTTCCCCAACCGTCATATGCCGGTCAAGGCGGATCTCTTCAACCGGGTGGCCTGGCAGCTCAAGACCCGTGCCGGGGTCAAGGTGCTCGCCTGGATGCCGGTGATGGCCTACGACATGGGGCCGAACCACGCCTATGTCACCGACAGCCGTACCGGCGCCCCCGCCAAGGGGCAGTATCTACGCCTTTCGCCCTGGGATCCTGCCACTCGTCAGCTGCTGCTGGATATCTACGAGGATCTCGGTTTTTACACCAAGTTCGATGGTCTGCTGTTCCATGACGATGCGTTCCTCAGCGACTACGAGGGGCCGATGTCGCTGGCTCGCACCCCGAATGCGTTGCAGGCGCAGGGAGAGCAGAAGACCGATCTGCTGATCGACTTCACCATGGCGCTGCGTGATGCCGCCGCTCGTTACCGGCAAGGGGGCGCCGACGGTCTCAAGACTGCCCGCAACATCTATGCGGCGTTGGTGACAGAGCCGCAATCCCAGCAGTGGTTTGCCCAGAGCATGGCGGCGTTTGCCAAGGCCTATGACTACACCGCCGTGATGGCGATGCCCTATATGGAGCAGGCAGAAAACCCCGATGAGTGGCTGGCCAGGCTGGCGGAGGATTCACTGGCACAGGTGCCGGCCAATCGGCTGGTGTTCGAACTGCAGAGCCGCAACTGGCGCACCGACCAGCCTATCCCCGATGCCGAGCTGGTACGCTGGATGCAGATCATCCAGCGCAAGGGGGTGACCAACTTTGGCTACTACCCGGATGATTTTCACAACAACCAGCCGGATCCGGCGGTGCTCAAGCCGGTCTTCTCGGTGCAGACCCAGCCTCAGCCGACCCAGCTGCCGGTGACGCCGGTCGCAGTCAGTGCAGCTAAAGCCACCCCAGGGGAGGCGATGCGGTGAAGGATCTTCTGGAAGGGATAGCCATCTTTACGTTGGCCTATCCCAGTCTGATGGCCATGGTGTGGGTTTGTGGTGGTCTCTATTACTACTTCCAGTGGGAGCGAAGGGATATCGCGCTGGCCAAGCGGGGGCTGGAGCTCCCCTATTACCCCAGAGTGACCTTGATGGTGCCCTGCTACAACGAGGGGGCCAACGTCGAGGAGACCATCGGCCACCTGCTGCGCCAGCGCTATCCCGATTTCGAGGTGCTGGCCATCAACGACGGCAGCAAGGACGACACAGGCGCGCGGCTGGATCGGCTGGCACAGCAGGATCCGCGCCTGACCGTGCTCCACCAGCACAATCAGGGCAAGGCGATGGCGCTCAACAACGGGCTGGCTGTGGCCAGCGGGGAGATCCTGGTCGGCATCGACGGCGATGCGGTGCTCGACTATGACGCGGTGCGCTGGATGGTGAAGCACTTCATCGAGAGCCCGAGGGTCGGAGCGGTCACCGGCAATCCGCGGGTACGCACCCGCTCCACCATCATCGGCAAGATTCAGACCGGCGAGTTCAGCTCCATCATCGGCCTCATCAAGCGGGCCCAGCGGATCTACGGCACTGTCTTTACCGTCTCCGGGGTGGTGGTGGCCTTTCGCAAGCAGGCGGTCGAGGCGGTCGGTGGCTGGAGCAATGACATGGTGACTGAGGATATCGACATCAGCTGGAAGCTGCAGCTGGCCGGCTGGCTCATCCACTATCAGCCCCAAGCGCTCTGCTGGGTGCTGATGCCGGAGACGGTACGCGGTCTTTACAAGCAGCGGCTGCGCTGGGCGCAGGGGGGCGCCGAGGTGTTTCTGCGCTACGGGTTGCAGGCGATGCGCTGGCGCAACCGCCGCTTCTGGTTGCTGCTGCTGGAGTATCTCTCCAGCGTGGCCTGGTGCTACAGCATGTTGCTGCTGGCGCTGATCTGGCTGATTGAGCCTGACTTGAGCAGACTGGCGGTGGGCCATCTGTTCCAGTGGACCGGGGTGATGATGACCGCGATTTGTCTGGTGCAGTTCGGGGTCAGCATCTTTATCGACAACCACTACGACAAGAGCATGGCCCGCAGCTTTATCTGGTGCGTCTGGTATCCGCTCATCTACTGGCTGCTCAATCTGGTGACCGTGGTGGTGGCGGTGCCCAAGGCGATCCTGCGTCGTCGTGGCCAGCTGGCGGTGTGGGAGAGTCCTGACAGGGGGGAGTCGTTCCGTGACAAAACATAAGCTGGCGAAGGAGATGATCATCAGCAACGGTGCCCGGCGCAGCTGGAAGTATCGGCTGCGGGATCTGCTGATCCTGCTGGTGACCTGGGTCGGCTGGATTTTTCTGGCCCTGCAACCCTGGCTCAACTATCTGGAGGCGGAGGAGGATGAGAGCTTTATCGGCTCGCTGGATGCCATCGAAGTGGGGCAACTGGTTCTTGCCCTGCTATTCGGCATCTTCCTGCTGATCCACTCCTGGGCAAAATACAACAGGCTGCTGCACCGGTTGGTGGGCAAGCGAACGGCCTCAAAAGCGCCGTAATCATGAGGGGCAGGTCGGCCCCTCACTTTTTATCACCGATCAAGCACTGCGAAGCGGGCGGGGTACCCGAAGCGTTTTTTTCGGGCCGGTTTGCCATAGCGATGTCGCCGACACTCCCAAAACCAGTCGTTTTGCCCCTAATTTTTCATTCATCAATAACTTTATTTCCGCAATTTTCACAGATGGCATGGCGTTCAAAGCGATCCATGTTGGCCAGAAAGGGGCCGGCGGCCCAGCCGGTAATGACGTCTTTGATAAATGCTGTGCGCTTTTGCTCTGGTTTCACCTCTTTTCCATAGGATTTGTCGACCAGCACCACGACATGGTTGGTCTCGCGCTGACAACTCGGGCAGTAGCGTTGTTCGGTGGATGAAAGCAAGGGGGATCTCCTTGTCTGGAAGAGTGGGCAGCAGGTTTTCCGCCGCAGATATGTAACGTCCCCATTTGATTCCTCTTGCTGGCGGATCGTCAATCACAGCGGAGGCGAATTGTGCGCCATCTCCTATGAAGAGGGGCGAGCCAACAAGGGTGATCACGAGGGGCCAGTCGGCCCCTCTTTTGTTTCCGTTTGTCACACATTGCCACACAAGCTTCCCCCTCTGGCAAAGTCTTGTGACCGGGCGGGTGTGCAATGGTGCCATCAGCAGGGAGATGAGGCCCTGCCGCGATGGAACCAGGGAGCATGTTATGACGAACAAATGGATGTGGCTGCTGCCGCTGCTGGCGGTCGGGGTCTGGTGGCTCGGTTATGCGGGGGATGCCAACGGGGTGTGGCCCTGGCGCCATGAGATGTTGCTGCTGACGGGCCTGCTGGGGATGACCTATATGGCGATTTCGTTGTTGCTGGCATTGCGCCTGCCGCAACTGGAGGTGTGGTGTGGCGGTCTGGACCGGATGTTGCGATTGCACCGTCAGACGGCCATCGGTGGCGCATTGGCGCTGACCGCCCACTGGCTGCTGGTGGAGGCGCCCAAATGGGCGGTCTCGGCGGGTTGGCTGAGTCGTCCTGCGCGGCGTGGGGCCAGTACAGCTGGCGCTGGTGCAGGTAATGGCATCTCGCTCCATGCCTTTGGCAATACCCTGGGTGAGTGGAGTTTCTATCTGCTGATCGCGCTGGTGGTGTTGAGCTTGCTGGCGCTGGTGAGTTATGGCCGTTTTCGGTTGATCCACCGGCTGGCGCCAATCATCTATCTGGTGGGGTGGGGGCACGGGCTCTGCCTGTTGCCTCAGGTGGGCGCCATGACGCCGGTTGGGGTATCGATCTGGTTGATCGGCGGGATCGGTGCTATCGGTGCCCTCTACTCCCTGCTGGGACAAGTGGGGGCGAGGGATCGCCATCCCGGCCGGGTCATTGCGGTGCGGGCGTTGGCGGATCACACCTGCGAGCTGACCATGCAGCTGGAGCGGCCGCTCGCCCATTACCGCCCGGGTCAGTTTGCCTTTTTCGAATTTGACGCCAAAGAGGGGCCGCACCCCTTTACCCTGGTGCGGGTGTCGGCGGATCGGCGCCAGCTGGTGATCGCGGTGCGGGCGCTCGGGGATCATACTCGTCAGCTGGTGGCAGAGGCGCGCATCGGGGATGGGGTGGTGGTGACCGGGCCCTATGGCGCCTTTGTCGCCCCGCAAGGGGGAGGTAGAGCCCTCTGGCTGGGGGCCGGGATAGGTATCACGCCGTTCGTCGCCTGGCTGGAGGGGCTGGCGGCCCGTGGGGCGCGGGGCGAGGGGATCACCCTGATCCAGTGCGCGCCGGATCTGGCGGGAGCTGTCTACCACCGACGGTTGGCCGAGCTCTGTCATCGCACCGGTGTGTGCTATCAGCTGCATCTGGACAAGGCGGCCGGGCGGCTGGATCTGGCTCGCATCGCGCAGGATGCGCCCGAGCAGGTGTGGTTTTGCGGGCCGGAGGGGATGGCAGATGCCCTGACCCGGCTGTTGCCGGACGGGCATCTGCATCGCGAGCTGTTTCGCTTTCGTTGAGCTCGATGGGCGCCGTTATTTGGCGCTGGCTTGCAACTGCTTGAGGGCGGCTTGTACTGCCGCCTCCAGTTGCGGGTCGCGTCCAGCCACCATGTCAGCCGGAGTGAGGGGCACCTGCTGGTCCGGGATCAGCTCCTGATTCTCGTAGAAGGTACCGTCCGGTTTGCGCAGCCCCAGGGTCGGAATGCCGTAGGAGAGTCCCGGGATCAGCCGGGAGTCGTGGCTGTATACCATGGTGCCGGTGCCGGGCACCGGATCGCCGACGATGGGGCCGACCTTGAGGGCACGGTAGTACTCGGGGAAGGCGGAACCTTCCGAGTAGCTGCCAGCGTTGACCAGCACAACCGAAGGCTTGGTCCACTGGCGAGTGGCGGCATCGGTTTCCCCCTTGCCCTGACGGGGCCAGCTGCTGGCCATCCCCTTGGCGCTGCCGCTGCCGGTCAGAAACTCCACCAGGGTATTGGCGAGATAGCCACCGCTGTTGAAGCGGACATCGACGATCAGCGCCTCGCGATTGCGCTGTCTGCCGAGGGCATCCGCCACCACCGCATCGTAGACCTCGCTATTCATTGCTGGCAGATAGACGTAGCCGACCCGTCCTCCGCTCAGGTTGGCCACCAGCTCCCGCCGTTTCTCAATCCAGCGATCCTGTTGCAGCTGGTACTCCTGCTGCTTGTCGATGGCGGTGAGCACCACCTCGTCAGTTTGCTTGTTGCCCTCCTGCTGGAAGGTGAGGGCGAGCCGGGCACCGGCCTGATGGTTAAGGGCCCGATCCAGCTCGGTCAGATTGGCAATCGGGCTGCCGTTGATGGCGAGCAGGCGGGCGCCCGGGGCGATTTCGCTCTCCTGCTCCAGCGGGCCGCCAGAGAGCAGGGCGGTGAGCATCACCCCTTGCTCGCCATCCTGCCAGTAGGCGCCCAGGCTGGCGGTCTCGTCCGCCATGCGCGGGAAGGGGGCGGGGCCGCTGCCCCAGGTGTGGGAGACATTGAGCTCGCCAGCCAGCTCCGCCAACAGGTTGCCAAAGTCCCGCGGGTTGCCGATGCCCGGCAGCAGGCGGCGGTAAGCGGCGACATAGCTATCCCAGTTCACCCCGTTCATGTCGTCCAGATAGAACTCGTCCCGGGTTAGGCGGGCGATCTGATCGAAGGCGGCGATCATGCGTGCCTGCCAGCGGCTGGTGGGCTGCAAGGCGAAGGGGGCACTGGTGGTCTCGCCGGAGTCGAGGTGGATCCGGGTGATCTCCCCATCCCGCACCAGGGTCGCCAGGGTGCCCTGCTGGTTGAGGCTTGCCAGCGCTGGGCCGGGCTGCTCGGCAAACAGTTCGCTGGTTTTGCCTTTGCGCAGATCCTGGTTGTAGCCCTTGATCTCGCTCTCGCTGTTGACCCCCATCTCCTCCACCAGATAGATCAGCTGGTCGCCGATGATGCGGCTGGCGAGCAGGGTGCCGGTGGGTTGCAGCAGCAGCGCTTCTCGATGGTTGAGACGATCGCTCTCAAAGCCGTATCCCCCTTTCGGCGGCTCCAGTTCGGCAATCGCATCAGCTCTGGCGGCGCGGCTGCTGTAAATGCCGAGCAGGTTGGTGACGAGGGGCTCGCCATCGGGCCCCAGTGCGCCAAACCGGGTCGATTGCCAGTAGAGAATGGCGCCATCCTGACTCCAGCCAGGTTGCCCATCCTGATAGCCGTTGAGGCTGACATTGACCGGTTTGGCCTTGGGGTTGGCCGTGTCGATCACCGCGATCTCCTGCTCTGCCGCATCGGGGCGGAAGGTGAGCGCCAGATGGCGGGAGTCGGGGGCAAAGGCGAGATGCACCTCGTGGCGCGACGGGTTGAAGCTGGCAGGCACCAGCTCCCGCTGCTTGTTACTCGCCAGATCCAGCAGATGAATGGCCTGACCATCCACCACGAAGGCGAGCTGTTTGCCATCGGGGGAGAGCACCGGACGGCTGATCCCCTTATCGGGAATCGCCAGCAGCAGACTCTCGGTCAAAGTGCCGGGATCGCTGAACAGCAGATCCCGATCACCCTTGCGCAGGCGATAGAGGGCGGCGTGCCCCTGCTGCTCCGACAGATAGATGAGGGCGCGGCCCTGCTCGGCGAAGAGAGGGCTGGACTGCTCGCTCGGATTTCGGGTCAGCTGGCGCACCCGATCCCGCTCGGGGTCAACTGCAAACAGGTTGCCCTCGCTCACCAGGATCAGCTCATCCGCCTCTTCGCTGACCAGCGCTTCGTCTGCCAGGGTCAGGGCCTCGCTCGCCTCATCCGGCGTGCTCGCCACTTGCGGTGTGAGGGTCAGCTTGCGCGGCTCGCTGCTACCGGCATCGAGGCGATAGAGTTCACCCAGCCATGACCAGACCAGATCACCATTGCGAGAGGCACTGAGCCCCCTCACCGGATGGCCCTGATAGTGGGTCAGCTGTTGCTCCTTGCCGCTGGCGAGATCCCGGCGCCAGACGTTGAAATCACCGCTGCGCTCGCTCAGGTAAAAGAGGCTGTCCCCCTTGTCGCTCCAGACCGGATCGGTAGCCGCCACCCGATCTTCGGTCAGCTGCTTGTGCTGCTTGCCATCAAACAACCAGAGACGGGGCACCGCGAACGAGTGCTGATGCTTGCGAAAGGGTTGATCCGCCGCGGGCATCTGATAGGCGATCCGCTCTCCGTGGGGACGTGCGAGGGTCGCAGGCAGCGGCAGATCGGCCTGCAAGGTGCCGCCGGTGATCGGGGTCCAGTAGAGCTCGCCCCATTGGTAGCCTTCCGCGACAAAATGGTCGGCATCGGGCGCCCCCAGGCGCTGGCTGCTCAGCAGCAGCCGTTTGCCATCGGCGCTGAAGGCTTGCGGCAGATCGGTGCGCGAATCGCGAGTGAGGCGCACCATCTCGCCGCCGCTGGCAGGCACTACGAACACATCTTCGTTGCCGTAGAGATTGGCGGCAAAGGCGAGCTGTTTGCCATCCGGTGACCAGATTGGCCGCTGGCTCAGGTAGTCGCTGCCGGTGAGCGCTGTGGCGGGGCCACCCTCGGCACTGGCGACAAAAATGCGGCCCTGCCAGGTGAAAGCAAGCTGCTTGCCATCGGGGGAGAGGGCGGGCTCGCGTAGCCAGAGTGCATCGGCGGCGACACTGGCGGGCAGCCAGAGCAGAAGTGGCGAGAACAGCAGGGTGGCGAGGCGGCACGAAGAGCGCATGGCATGATCCTGTCGGGGAGTGGTGTGTTATCTTCGCCGATCATTGCCCCGGGTGCCAGCGCGATAATTTTTTGTATCTTGTTGTTTTAACTGTTAATTACCAATGCAAAATGACAGCGTTCAAGGAAGATGGCTTGGCTGCGGCAAGATATGTTTTGCCGGGCATATTGAGTATTGATGGCGATCCAATATCATGGCGCTCGCTCGCCGCTCGGCGGGCATCGTTCAGATGATCTGGTAACAAGAAAAGCCCGCACCAGAGGCTTGTCGAGGGATGGAATGAGAGCCGTATTACTGTGTTTGTTGGGGCTTTGGCCCGCATTGAGTTTTGCCTTGACCGAAAAAGCCGATTTGGTGGTGGTCAAGAAGTCGACCTATAGCCTGACCCTGATGAAGGATGGCAAAGAACTGAAGCGCTACTGGATTGCTCTGGGCCCGGCGCCCAAGGGGCACAAGCAGCAGGAAGGGGATCAGCGTACGCCGGAAGGGCGCTACACCCTCGACTACAAGAAGACCAATTCCGGCTACTACAAAGCCATCCATATCAACTATCCGAACCTGGATGACATCAAGCGCGCCAATGAGCTGGGTGTTCGTCCGGGTGGCATGATCATGATCCACGGCCAGCGCAACAGCATTGGCAACCGCAGGGTTCAGCCTTCCAACTGGACCAATGGCTGCATCGCCATGCTCAATCACGAGCTGGATGAGGTGTGGGACGCCGTTGACCCGGGTACGCCCATCGTCATCGAGCCCTGATCCCCTTGTGCACGCCCGCGACTCCGCGGGCGTTTTATTTCCCGCCAGTGATGACGTGACAGCGCTTGCTGTCCCGTGCTAGTTTTTTCGGCTCGCTTTGGCTGTGACAAGGAAGATCACATGATGTCAGTAACGAGCGTGCCCGAGCGAGCGGGGATGCTCTGGTGGCGTGCCACACTGGATATGCTCCCGCTCTCCATTTCTGTGATCCCCTGGGGGATCCTGTGTGGCGCTTTGGCGTTGCAGGCAGGGCTGAGTCCGCTTCAGGCTCAGCTGATGTCGTTGCTGGTCTACGCCGGAGCCGCCCAGCTCTCGGCCACGACCCTGTTCGGGGCGGGCACGCCCCTGCTGCCCATCATGAGCTCCACCATGGTGATCACTTCCCAGCATCTGCTATACGGCTTCACCTTCCGCCGTGACGTATTGCCGCTCTCCCTGCGCTGGCGGGCCAGCCTTGCTTTTTTCCTGACTGATGAGATGTTCGCTGTGGCGCTGAAAGACCGGGAGCGCAGCGGCCACTTTGATCCGGCCTACGCGCTCATCGCGGGATTCGTCTTCTATCTGTTCTGGAATCTGGCGACCCTGGTCGGCATCGCGGCCGGCCAGTACATCGATGGACTGGACAGCATGGGGCTGGATTTTGCCATCGCGGCCACCTTCATCGCCATGACCATTCCCGCCATGAAAAACTTGCCCATGGTGGCGGCCACTCTGGTGAGCGGCGGCACAGCGTTGCTTACCAAGCCGCTGCTGGCGGAGATCCACATCATCGTCTCGGCTCTGGCTGGCATGGTGGTGGGCTATGTGCTGCACCGGATGAGGAGGTAGCGTGAGCTGGCTGATGATTGGCCTGCTGGCCCTGATCACCTTTTTCAACCGCTTCGCCTTCTTTTCTCGGTTGACCCGATATCAGCCGGGTGCCGAGATGGGGGCGTTTCTCGGCTTCTCGGCCCAGTCGGTGCTGACTGCAATCTGGTTGCCCATCGTCTTTAGCTACGAGCCGGGGATAGGTCTTGACTGGGATCCTGACTACCTGACTGCAACCCTGTGGGTAATGCTCTTGACCCTGTTGCGGCTGCCGACTCTGGTTGCGGTGGTGGGTGGAATGGGGGGCTTCTTTCTGCTGCGCTGGCTGGGAGGCATAGCCGAGCTCTTGCCTTTGTGAAGCGCGAGCCGTGATCTTGTGTAATGGATGTCATTATTCGACATCCGTCATGTCATGAATGTCACTTCAAAAAAAGCCTGCAAATGGTGAGGATATGGGCTCTGTCCGTGAAGGAGTGTCCCATGTCTTTGATCGAAACCTGTCAGCGCATCGTGCGCGATCCCCATATCTCCGCCGCCCAGAAGAGCCACGCACTGGCGCTGGCCGCCGAGAATGCGTTGCCCTACCCCGACCTGACTGCCGCAGTCGCCGAGGCGATGGAACAGGGATTTATCTGCGACATGTTCGAAGGGCATGCCCCCTACAAGCCGCGTTATGTGCTGCCGGACTATGAAAAATTCCTGACTCAGGGCTCTGCCTGGCTGGAGCTGGCGGCGCCGCAGGATTTCGACGAGGCGCTCAACGCACTACGCATCCTCTATCACCATGTCCCCTCCGTCACCGGCATGCCGGTCTGGCTGGGGCGGCTCGACCATCTGCTGTTGCCGTTTGTCGGCGAACTGGATGACGAGACCCTCTATCGCAAGCTGAAGGGGTTCTGGGTCTATCTGGACAGGGTGCTGCCGGACGCCTTCATGCACGTCAACATCGGGCCGGATGACAACCGCATCTGCCGCCTGATCCTGCGCATCGACAACGAGCTCAAGCAGGTGGCGCCGAACCTCACCTTCTTCCACGATCCGGAGCAGACCCCGGATGATCTGCTGTTGCAGGCGGTGAAGAATATCGCCGAGTGCAGCAAGCCGCACATCGCCAACTACCCGATTCATCGCGATACCTTCGACCAGCGTGGTTTTGGCATCGTCAGCTGCTACAACGCCCTGCCGCAGGCGGGTGGCGCCAATACCTTGGTGCGCATCTCCCTCAAGCGGGTCGCCGAGCAGTGTCAGGGGATCGATGACTTCCTCGGCTGCCTGCTGCCCCACTACTGCCGTTTGGCTTCTCAGCTGATCGAAGCGCGGGCTGCTTTCTTGCATAAGGAGTCCGGCTTCTTCGACAGCTTCCTGGTCAAGGAGGGGCTGCTGGATGAGGATCGTTTCGTTCCCATGTTTGGCATCTACGGCATGGCGGAAGCGGTCAATATCCTGATGGATAAAGAGAATCTGCCGGATCGCTACGGCCATGGCGAGGAGGCGAACCAGCTTGGCTATCGCATCTCGGCCCAGCTCTCCGCCTATGTGACCACGACCCCGCAGACCCATGCCTGGGGTGGCCGCGCTTTGTTGCATTCGCAAGGTGGCCTCAGCATCGATGTGGCTGTTACCCCCGGGGTGCGCATTCCCTACGGGCAGGAGCCGGATCCCGCCAGCCATGTGCTGGCGCTGGCACCGCACCACACTTATTACCATTCGGGGATCAGCGAGATCCTCACGCTGGATCCCACCATCCGCCAGAACCCGCAGGCGCTGCTGCAGCTTTGCAAGGGGGCGCTCGCCATCGGCATGCGCGAGTTCACCGCCAACGTGGCCGACAGCGATCTGGTGCGGGTGACCGGCTACATGATCCGCAAGAGCGACGTGGCCCGTTTCGCAGAGGAGGGGTCACGCTTGCAGACCACCTGTCTCGGTGCCGAGGCGAGTGAAGTGACCGCCATTCGTCAGCGGGCACCGCGAGTGGTCGCCCACGAATCGACCATCGGCGAGTATTGAGTTCGCACCGATGGCTGATGTCTTGCCAACACGCAGCGCTCTGGTGAGCAGGGTGCTGCCGTTTTCCTGTGTCGACGGGCCGGGCAACCGGCTGGTGCTGTTTCTGCAGGGTTGCAACTTTCGCTGCCCCGGCTGCCACAACCCGCACACCATAGGGCTGTGCGACGATTGCGGTGACTGCCTTGCGGTCTGCCCGAGCGGCGCCCTCACCATGAGCGAGGGCAAGGTTCATTGGCAGGAGGCGCTCTGTACCGATTGCGATGCCTGTCTGGATGTCTGTCCGCGCAGTGCCAATCCCAAGACCACAACCATGACGGTGGACGACGTGCTGGCCCTGTTGCGCCGCTACGGCCCACTGCTGAGCGGAATTACCGTCTCCGGTGGTGAGGCGACCACCCAGCTCCCCTTCGTGGTTGCGCTGTTTGCCGCCATCAAGGCCGCGCCGGATCTGACCCATCTCACTTGCCTGCTCGACAGCAACGGTTCTCTGGCCGAAACCGGCTGGCAGCGGCTGCTGCCGGTGCTCGACGGCGCCCTGCTCGATCTCAAGGGGTGGCGTGACTCGGTGCATCACACCCTGACCGGCTATGGTCGCGAGCGGGTGCTGGGATCGCTGCAACTGCTGGCACGCCACGGCAAGCTGACCGAACTGCGGCTGCTCCATGTGCCGGGCAAGAGCGATTTTCTTGATATGAATGGTGAGCTTGACGCGGATCTCGCCGCCTTCTTGCAGCGGCTGGGGCCTGTGCCCATTCGCCTCAACGGCTTTCGCCACCACGGGGTGCGGGGGGAGGCGGCGCAATGGCCAGAGGCTCACCAAACCGAGCTGAAACAGCTGGCCAGCCGTTTGCGTGCAGCGGGATTGGGGCCGGTCTCACTGCCTGCCTTGATGGGCTGAGTGGTTTCGTCATCCGGTGACCGTCATTGCGTGAGATGCGGCATGGAAAGGCCGCAACTGTGATTTCTGTCTATTGGAGGGGGCGAGAACGGCGGCTAGAATAATGGCCATCTTCTTACCCCTCAATGACAGATAATCATGAGTGAAAGCAAGGCGTTATATCGGGTTCAGTTTATTTGCCACAGCGAGCGCTACGAAGTCTATGTGCGCGAAGTCAATCAGGGCCAGCTGTTCGGTTTTATCGAGATTGCCGACTTTGTCTGGGACAACCATACCGCACTTATCGTCGATCCCAGTCACGAGAAGCTCAAGAGCGAATTTGCCGATGTGCGCCAGACCCTTATTCCCATGCATCAGGTGCTGCGCATCGATCAGGTGAAAAAGCAGGGGGCTGCCCGCATCACGGATCTGGGCAGCAACGTCGCCTCCTTCCCCAGCCCCATCTATACCAAACGTCCCTAGTCCCTACTTGCCGTTGATGTTTCGCCGCGGTGAAACATCAATATCTTCTCCTTGTCGTCCGGCTCAGGGCTCAATCAATTCGCGACCCAGTTGCAGGATCCGCTGGCGGAACCAGTGACGGGCTGAGCCATCACCGGCCGGGCCATACCAGACCAGACTGTGACTCACCTTGCCGTAATCGAACGGTGCCGGACGCATCACCAGATCCGGCTGACTGGCCATGCAGGCCGCCCAGCCACCGATGGCGGTGAGGATCAGATCAGTCTGGGGCAGCAGAGCCGCCGCGCTGGCAAAATCGGGCAGGGTAGCGCCAATCTGGCGACGCACCTGCTGCTGGGCCAGGCTCTGTTCGAAGAAGGGGTTGGCCAGCTCCTGATCCCGGATGGCGATATGGCGCCAGCTCAGGTAGGCATCGAGATCCCAGGGCTTGGCCAGCGCGGGGTGGTCTTTGCGCAGCAGGCAGACCAGTTTTTCTTCCCGCAGGGTTTCCCACACCAGCCCGGGCTGGCGTGGCAACGGTTGACTCTGGTCATGTGGCAGGATCACGAAGTCGAGCTTGCCCGCTGCCAGCGCCTCCAGCCCCTGCTCATCCTTGTTCCAGATCTCCGGCACCATGCCCGGCACCTCTTTCATCAGCTGACCCAGAATGGGGCTCACCGGCCAGGTCATCACGCTCTCGCGCAATCCCAGCCGCAAGCTGCCCTGCCACTGTTGGGGGTTGAAGGCATTCTGGCGAGTGAGGCCGTTCAGTTCCCCCAGCAGCCGGTGCAGGGTGGGAGCCAGTCGCTCGGCCATGGGGGTGAGCAGCAGCTGGTTGCCCTGGCGGTAGAGCAGTTGATCCCCCAGCAGATCCCGCAGTTGGTTGAGGGTCTTGCTGACGGTGGAAGGGGTGGTGCAGAGCCGCTCGGCGGTGCGGGTAACGCTCTGGTTGTCGAGCAGCAGGTGGAGGGTGACCAGATGGCGACCGCCCAATCTCGAGAGTGCGATCAGATCCATAACGACTCCACAAGCGAATGAAACAGACAAAAAGCCCCGCCAAAGCGGGGCTGATGCGGATTAGCCCTTGAGCACCGCCGCCATGGCGTCAGCCACATAGTCGACGTTGCGGCTATTGAGGCCCGCCACGCACATGCGGCCGGAGCGTACCAGATAGACGGCGAACTCCTCGCGCAGGCGATCTACCTGCTCCGGGGTGAAGCCGGTGTAGCTGAACATGCCGCGCTGGTTGATGAAGTAGCTGAAATCGCGGCCCGGCACCTTGGCGCTCAGCACCTCGAACAGCTTCTGGCGCATTGCCTTGATGCGGGTGCGCATCTCGGTCACTTCATCGACCCACATGGCGTGCAGCTCGGGCTGGCTCATCACCGCCGCGGTGATCTGGCCACCGTGAGTGGGAGGGCTGGAGTAGTTGCGGCGTACGGTGGCTTTCATCTGGCCCAGCACCCGGCTCGCCTCTTCGGCATCTTTGCAGATGACCGACAGGCCACCGCAGCGCTCGCCGTAGAAGGAGAGGTTCTTGGAAAACGAGTTGCTGACAAAGAAGCTGACACCGGCGGCCACCATGGCGCGGATGGCGTAGGCGTCCTCTTCCAGTCCATCACCGAAGCCCTGATAGGCGATGTCCATAAAGGGGATCAGGTTCTTCTCGACCACCAGCGCGATCACCCGATCCCACTGGGCACGGGAGAGATCCACCCCGGTCGGGTTGTGGCAGCAGGGGTGCAGCAGCACGATGCTCTTGGCCGGCAGGCTGCTCAGGCAGTCGATCATCGCATCGAACTGCACGCCGCCAGTGGCCGCATCGTAGTAGGGGTAGTCATGCACCTTGATGCCGGCCCCCTCGAACATCGCCTTGTGGTTGTCCCAAGTGGGATTGCTGACCCACACCTCGGAGGTCGGGAAGTAGCGCTTGAGCAGATCTGCGCCGATCTTCAGGGCGCCCGAGCCGCCGATGGTCTGGATGGTGGCGATGCGACCCGCCTTGACCGCTTCATGGTCGGCACCAAACAGCAGGTGTTGCACTGCGGTGCGGTAGTTGGCTGCGCCTTCCATCGGCTGGTAGGGGCGCGGCGCCGGGGCGGCGGCGCGCTGGGCTTCTGCCTGCTGCACCGACGGCAGCAGCGGAATGCGCCCCTGCTCGTCGTAATAGAGGCCGATCCCCAGGTTCACCTTCTGCTCGCGGGTGTCTTTGTGGAAGGTCTCGACTAGCGTCAGGATGGGGTCGCCAGCATAGGCATCGACGTGTTCAAACATGGGGGATCCTTGAAATTGACTGTCCAGTAAAACCGGCGGTCAGCCGGGCTGGACATCATGGCGCAAAGCTGGCGGTGGCTCAAGCCCGATGCTGGTCGAGCCTGAACGGATGGCGCCGCCATCCTGCTTACTTCAAATAGGATCGCAGGACGCTGACCACCTGATCCAGATCCTCCAGCCGCTCGGCCGGGGTGGCATCGGGGGCGCCGAGATGCTCGCGCATATGCCCTTCCAGTACCTCCAGCATCAGGCCGTTGACGGCGCCGCGGATGGCGGCGATCTGCTGCAAAATGGCGGTGCAGTCGCTCTCCTGCTCCAGCGCGCTCTCCAGCGCACCGGCCTGTCCCTTGATGCGGCGCACCCGTGCCAGCAGCTTCTTTTTGTCGTGAATGGTGTGGGACATGACGGATCCTCTCGATCAATAAAACTATACTGGGGTATAGTATATTGCATCATCGGTCTCAGGAGAAATCCATGTCATCCCTCGCTCAATCCCACTGCCATCAACCCGTCATCCACGAGGGCAATCCGCTGGCCGAACAGAAGACCCGCTGGGCCGTGCTGCTCACAGTCATCATGATGGTGGCGGAGATCGGCGGCGGCTGGTTCTACAACTCCATGGCACTGTTGGCGGATGGCTGGCACATGAGCTCCCACGCACTGGCGCTCGGTCTCTCGGTGCTGGCCTATCGCGCCGCTCGCCACTTCGCCCGCGACCACAGATTCAGCTTCGGCACCTGGAAGATCGAGGTGCTGGGTGGCTTCACCAGCGCCCTGCTGCTGGTGGGAGTGGCCGGGTTGATGCTGTTCGAGTCGGTGTTCAGGCTGCTCGATCCCAGCCCGATCCACTATCAACAGGCGATCGCTATCGCGCTGGTGGGGCTGCTGGTAAACCTCGCCTGTGCCTGGCTGCTCAAGGATGATCACGGCCACCATCACCATGGGCATGACCACCATCATGAGCATCACGACCATCATCATGACCATGACGATCACCACGGCCATCAGGATCTCAACTTGCGCGCCGCCTATATCCACGTGCTGGCGGATGCGGCCACCTCGGTACTGGCGATTCTGGCGCTGGTGGGGGGCATGTTGTGGGGCGCTGACTGGCTCGATCCGCTGATGGGCATAGTAGGTGCCGGACTGGTTGCTGTGTGGGCCTGGGGTCTGTTACGCGACTCTGGTCGGGTGCTGCTGGATGCCGAGATGGATGCCCCGCTGGTGGCGGAGATCCGCGAGGTGATTGCCGAGCTGCCACAGACCGATATCCGCGATCTGCACGTCTGGCGGGTAGGGCAGCAGCAGTATGCCTGCGTGCTCTCTTTGCTGATGGTCAATCCGCTACCGGCGCAGCAGATCCGCGAGCGGCTGGCGATCCATGAAGAGCTGGTGCATGTGACCATCGAGATCGCCAGCGAATAGGATAAATAACGGGGGCCGTTGGCCCCCTTGGTTTCAGTGCCGTTGGTTCCCTGACGTCAGTGCGGCTGCCCGGTGATCTCATCTTGGGGCTTGTGTTGCCACACAGCGCCGAGCAGCAGCTTGAGCAGCAGTCCGGGCGGGTTGTCCAGCAGCTTGCCGGACTCCAGCAGCAACTGGCCATCGGCGCGAAATCCGAGGCTGGCATCTATGGTGCCATCCTCCGAGACCACCTGGATCAGGCCATTGAGGGCGGAGCGCTCACCGGGCTGACAGCGCAGCCGCAGTTCGCGGGGTTCCCCCAACAGGGTGAAGGCGCGGCTCAGTGGGGGCGAGTCTTCATAATCGGGCCAGTTGAAGAAGTGATACTGTTCGGCCAGGGCGCCAGCCTGCTGGCAGAACTGGTCGAACAGCTGCCCGATCGCCTGATACTCCTGATCGAGTCGTCTTGCCTGCTCTTCAATCCGTTTCATTGCTTACTCCTTGTCTATCCACTTGATCAGACATTGCTTTTCTGACCCCGTGACTGCCGTTTTCCAGATATGAGGCCAAATGGCCGCGAGGTCTGTGAGCCGGATCGAAGTTTCAGTCTGAAAACGTTATCTTGTTGAAACTGGATGGTTTTTTTGCCCTTTCGCTCACATTTGAATCGATTGCCGCTGATTAATATGGCACCGCCTGGCAATGACCGGGTGCTCGACTATCGAGACTAACTACAGCGGGAATTATAAAAATATGGATATGAAAAAGACCAAAGTGGCGCTGGTAACAGCCTCACTGCTCGCGCTTTTGTCTGGCTGTAATGACAACAGCTCTGATGCCTCCGGTGTGAACCCCGTCCCCCCTACACCGCCTACACCTGAAGTCACCGATGGGCCTGTCGCTCGTCTGCCCAAGATGGATCCCCCGAAAGAGTTGCTGGTTGCCGGCGAAAATCAGGTGGTCATTGCGCTGGTGGATACCCAGTCGGCAGCCAAAGGCGCCAAGGCACCGTTTGACAGCCACAGCCTGCACCTTTGGAACAACGACGCCTGCCAGGCAACGGCTGATAGTGGCCTGAATACCGGGTGGGATGACAAGAGCAAGACACCTGCCACTGCCGACAGCTTTGGTCCGGCCTGGGTCGTTCCGCTCAACAAGGTGGAAGGGTGCATCAACTTTATCGCTCGCAACGGCGATCTGGCCAACCTGACCGGCAGCGATATGAAGGTGATCTTCAGTGAGCACCCGGATCGCACCGTGGCCATCGTCGCGGGCAAGAAAGATCTGTTTGGCAGCCGCGCCGAAGCTTTTACCGCCGCCTTTGGCGTGGCGGGGGCCAGCGCTCATTTGATCGATGGCAATACCCTGATCTGGCAAGGGGGCAAGGACAAGCCCCACGTTCGCCTCTATTACAGCGACTCGGGCACCATCAAGGCCAATGCCGATGGGGTGTTCGATTTCCCCTATATCAGCCTGACCGCGACCAGTCTGACTGCCGAGCAACAGGCCAAGTATCCGCACCTCAAGGATGCCGCCGCCTTTACCCTGCCTGCCGGGAAAGATCTCAAGCCCCTGCTCAAGGGGGAACTGGTGGCTATCGGCACCGATGCCGACGGTATCCTGCAAGGAGCCACCCTGGTGCAGAGCGCCGGTGCCCTCGATGCGCTCTATGCTCCCGAGGCGACCAAGCTGAGCTATGGCGCCGTGGTGGAGGGCAACCGGGTGACCTTCCGCCTCTGGGCGCCGACCGCCAAGTCGGTCAAGCTGGCCCTCTACAACGCCAGCCACCAGAAGAGTGGTGAAGTGGCCATGACCTTCGACAGCGCCAGCGGCAGCTGGAGTTACGAAGGGGGCAGCGAGCTGATCGGCCAGTTCTACCGCTACGACATGGAGGTCTACCACCCGCTGAGCCGCAAGGTCGAGCGCTACGAGGTGACCGATCCCTACTCCCTGAGTCTCGCGATGAACTCCGAGTTCAGTCAGGTAGTGGATCTCGACGATCCGGCCCTGAAACCGGAAGGATGGGACAGCCTCAAGGCGCCCCACAGCCAGCAGAACCCCGCCGACATCACCATCTATGAGGCCCATGTTCGTGACCTGACCGGTAACGATGCCTCCACCGATGAAGAGAAGCGCGGCAAGTTTGTCGGCCTGACCCAGCCCGACTCTGTACCGGTCAACCATCTGAAAACGCTGGCAAAGAGCGGCGTCAGCCACCTGCACCTGCTGCCGGTGTTCGATATCGCCACCGTCAACGAGGATCCGGCCAAGGTAGCCAATCTCGGCGATGACTTCAGCAAGCTCTGTCAGGTCAATCCGGATGTGAAAACATCCAAATTTGGCGGCTACTGTGGTGGCGGTCAGACCGTGGGAGATGTGCTGGCCGACCTGCAAGGGGGCGACAGCAAGGATAATCCGCAGGTGCAGGAGCTTTCCGGTTACCTGCGCGGCGTCGACTCCTTCAACTGGGGTTATGATCCCTACCACTACACCACACCGGAAGGCTCCTACGCCACCAACGCCGAGGGCACCAAACGTATTCTGGAGTTCCGCGAGATGGTCAAGGCCATCAAGCAGAACATCGGTATGAACGTGGTGATGGACGTGGTTTACAACCACACCAACGAATCCGGGCTCGGCCCCAAATCGGTGCTCGACAAGATAGTGCCCTGGTACTATCAGCGCCTCAATCCGGAGACCGGCTCGGTGGAGAACTCCACCTGCTGCTCCAACACGGCGCCGGAACACGCCATGTTCGCCAAGCTGATGGATGACTCTCTGGTCACCTGGGCGCGCGACTACAAGATCGACGCCTTCCGCTTCGACCTGATGGGCCACCATCCGAAAGATCAGATGGTGCAGGCGCTGGCCGCGGTGAAGAAGGTCAATCCCGAGATGTACTTCTACGGCGAGGGGTGGAACTTCGGCGAAGTGCAGGATGACAAGCGCTTCGTGCAGGCTACCCAGAAGCATCTGGGCGGTACCGGTATCGGCTCTTTCTCGGACCGCTTGCGCGATGCGGTGCGCGGCGGCAGTCCGTTCGACGGCGGCGATACCATTCGCAAGACCCAGGGCTTTGGCAACGGTGCTTTCGTCGATCCTAACGAAATGAGCAAGGTGGATCTGGCGACGGCCTTGCACCAGTCCGATCTGGTGCGGCTCGGCATGGCGGGCAACCTCAAGGAGTTCGTGCTGACCGACAAGGATGGCATGCCGAAGAAAGGCGCCGAGATCGACTACAACGGTCAGAGCGCCGGTTATGCCCAGGATCCGGTGGAAGTGCAGAACTATGTCGACAAGCACGACAACCAGACCCTGTTCGACAACCTGATCTACAAGGCGCCTGCCGGAGCCGATCTGGTGCGGATGCAGGGGGTATCGCTGGCGACAGCCATGCTGGGTCAGGGCATTCCCTTCACCCACGCCGGTGTCGAGCTGCTGCGTTCCAAATCCATGGAGCGGGACAGCTACGACTCGGGCGACTGGTACAACAAGGTCGACTACACCTTGGGCGACAACAACTTCGACAAGGGGTTGCCGCGCAAGGACAAGGATGGCGACAACTATCCGCTGATCGAGCAGGTGCTCGGCAAGCATGCCAAGCCGGGCTCGGCCGAGATGGCGCAGATGGTGAGCTTCTATCAGGAACTGGCGGAGCTGCGCAACTCCTCCCGACTGCTGCGTCTGGGCAGCGGCGCCGAGGTGATCAAGCGGGTCGACTTCCGCAATACCGGCCCGGATCAGGTGCCCGGCCTTATCGTCATGACGGTGGATGATGGCGTCAGTGCCGGGGGGGATCTGGATCCGGCCATCGACGGTCTGGTGGTGATGATCAACGCCAGCAACCAGAGCCAGAGCATCGGCGACTTCCGTGACGGCAACGATCAGCCCATCGATCTGAGCGGTATGGTGCTTAGCAGCAAGCATCGCGCAGTCGACAGCATCGCCAGCGGCGCCGCCTATGATAATGGCCAGCTGACGCTGGGGGCCTGGTCTGCCGCCGTGTTCGTCAAGCCGCAGAATGGCGCCCAGGGAGCGGGTCTGCCGGTCAGCAAGAAGACCGACCTGAGCACGCTGCCACCGTTTGGCAACACCGATGTTTATCTGAAGGGGTTCCTCGATGAGTGGGGCAACACCAACCAGATGACCTTCAGTGGCAACTTTATGTACGAGTTCACTACCGAGGTAAGCACCGACAAGCTGGGTACCACCAACGTCAAGATCGCTGACGCCAGTTGGGGGCCGGTCAACTACGGCAGTTGCAACGCTGGTGACAAGCTGGTGGTCGGTACTCCGCTGACCCTTTGCAAGGGGGGAGAAACCGGCAATATCGGTGTCGATCTGGCCAAGGCAGGCAGCTACAAGTTTGTCTTCACCGCCATGAACAAGGACAAACCGACCCTGAGCGTCAGCTTCACCGAGCCGGTGCAGAGCTGCAAGGTGCTGGATACGGTGGCGGGCAATCCGCTCGGCTACAACCTGTTCGTCAAGGGTGAGCTTTCTGGCTGGAATGCCCAGCCCCAGTACCAGCTGAGCTACAAGGGGATGGACGGTGATCTTGCCATCTACCAGGCGGCCTTCAACTACACCGGCAGCACCGAGTTCAAGGTGGCCAACGAGGACTGGAGCAAGGAGTACCTGCTCAACGGTGGCGGTGCGGTGAACGCTGAAACCGGCTATTCGTTCGCCTTCTCCAAGGGGGGCAGTGCCAATAACAGCATCACCCTGCAGCAGGGGCTGTGGAGTGTGCTGGTGAAGGTTGACCCGGCTGGCGTCAAGGCGGGTACTGCCGTCATTCAGGAGTGCAGCGTCAAGTAAGCAAGCCATTGAGTCCGGGGGATGGCTCGGCGTCCCCGGATTGAATTCCACCTCGCCAAGGGTGGGATAACTCCGAGAGAGTAAGCAAAGCGCGACTGCCGACCGGCAGACGCGCTTTTTCTTTGCAGGTGTCAGGAGGGGAGGCAGAGAAAAGCCGTCCCGGTTGGGGACGGCTTGTGACCCGGATGCTATCGGCTGGCTTAGCGCTTGCGCAGCAGTCGCAAGGCGTTGGCGGTCACCAGCGCGGTGGCGCCGGTATCGGCCAGCACCGCAATCCACAGGCCGGTGATGCCGAGCAGGCTGGTGACCAGAAAGATGGCCTTCAGCCCCAGCGCCAGCGCAATATTCTGGTGAATATTGGCCAGTGCCGCCCGCGACAACCGGATCATCGCGGCGATGCCACCGAGCTGGTTGTGGGTCAGCGCCGCATCGGCGGTCTCCAGCGCCACATCGGTGCCGCCCCCCATGGCGATGCCGATACTGGCCCGCTTCATGGCGGGGGCATCGTTGATGCCATCGCCGATCATGGCAACCTTCCGGGTGCTGGCCAGCTTGGCGATCTCTTCTACCTTGTTCTCCGGCAGCAGACCGGCACGCCAGCCCATGCCCAGCTCGGTGGCGATCGCCTCGGCGGCACGGGGGTTATCCCCGGTTAACATGATGCTGTTGAGCCCGAGTCGGTTGAGCTCTTGCAGCGCGGCCGCCGCCTCCGGCCGGATCTGATCCCGCAGCGCCAGCAGGGCGACCGGCAGCGCCTTGTCGCCGCTGCTCTGGCAGAGCACCACGACGGTCTTGCCCTGCTGCTCCAGCGAAGCAATCCGGGTTTGCTGTTCCACATTCAGGGTCGCCACCCGGCTCGGTGCCAGCAGTTGCCACAGTTGACCGTTGATGCGTCCCTCAACCCCCATGCCCGGCAGGGCACGCAGGTCGCGAGCCTCCGCCAGCGTCAGCCCCTGTTCGGTCGCGTTGGCGACCACGGCGCGGGCCAGCGGGTGGTGGGAGCCCTGCTCGATGGCGGCCGCCAGTGCCAGCAACTCGTCCTCCGGCTGGCCATTGAGGCACACTAGCTCGGTCAGCTGCGGCTTGCCCAGCGTCAGGGTGCCGGTCTTGTCAAAGGCGACGGTATCGATATGGGCCAGTCGCTCCAGTGCGGCCCCCCCCTTGATCAGGGCCCCCTGACGGGTTGCGGCGGCCAGCGCCGAGGTGACCGCTGCCGGGGTGGAGATGACCAGCGCGCAGGGGCAGCCGATCAGCAGCAGCGCCAGCCCGCGATAGATCCACTCGTCCCAGCTCTGGCCGAAGGCAAGGGGCGGCACCAGCACTACCAGCAGGGCAACCAGCATCATGGTCGGGGTGTACCAGCGGCTGAAGCGGTCGATAAAGCGCTCGATGGGGGCGCGCTGGCTTTCGGCCTCTTCGATGAGGTGCAGAATGCGGTCGATGGCGTTGTTGCCGGGCTCGGAGACGACTTCAAGGCGCAGCACTCGATCGGCAGCCAGACTGCCGGCCGGCACCTTGTCACCCTGACGGCGTTCCACCGGAATAGACTCACCGGTCAGGGCGCTCTCGTCAAACGCACCGAGTTCATCGAGCAGGCGGGCGTCGGCAGGTAGACGGGCACCCGGGGCGATTTCGATGATATCGCCGGGACGCAGCTCATCGGCAGCTACCTCTTCCCGCACCTCGCCCTCGGCAGTGGTACGGATCCGCAGCGCCTTGTCAGGCACCAGCGCCATCAGGGCGGTGACCCCGGCCCGAGCGCGACCGGCGGCGTAGGCCTCCAGATGCTCACCCAGCATGAACAGCAGCAGCACCATGGCTGCTTCGGCGGTTTCGCCGAGGAACAGGGCCCCCACGGCGGCGACCGTCATCAGGGTCTCGATAGCGAAGGGGGAGCCGCTCTTGGTCAGCGCCCACGCCTTGCGGGAGATGGGCCACAGGCCCCAGAGGGTGGCCAGGGTAAAGAGCGGCTGACCGAACTCGCTCGGCAGCAGGGCGGCGACCAGCATCAGACTGGCCAGTGACAGGGGCTGCCAATATTTGCCCAAAAAGTTACCGAATAGATTGCCTTGCAGAGGCTGTTGTGAAGCTTGCTTACGGCCAGCTGCCTGCTTGTCAGCACTTTCCCCCTTGAGCTGGAAACCGGCGGCCAGCACGGCGGCGGTGACGGGATCGGGGGAGAGGCCGGGGGCCAGATCCACCACCAGCTTCTCGGTGGCAAACAGCACGCGCGCCTGCTGCACGCCGCTCACCCGGCTGACGGCGGTCTCGATCTTGCGGGCGCAGCTGGGGCAATCCATCCCCAACACCTGCCAGCTGTGGCGGCTGTTGCCTTGCACCGGTGCAATCAGCGGGTCGACAGGGGGCTTATCGTGCTCATGCTCATGCTCATGCTCATGATCGTGAGCTGGCGATAAGGGGGCGCTGCAGCACGCTTTATCGTGGCAACTTCCTCGGGGAGGCTCTTCATCCCCGGGTGATTCATTGCCGTCACGGGATGCGTGCTCATGAGGCGTCAGGGTTGAACAGCAACTGACGGGCGTGGTGTTGTCGCAGCAGTGGCTATCGTGGTGATGTTCACTCTGGCCGGGGGCCGCCTTGCTGACGGCCTTGATGGGGGCGGCGTGCTGATGATTGCAGCAGGATTTGCTCATGATGAGTCCCTCTTGATGGATCCCGCCCCTGCGAGATCCCTGATTACTGAGAAGGAGTCTAAACCTTGGTGTTAAGTCCAAGGTCAACCCCTTTATATCCCTTGTCTTCGCGGGTGTTTGTCTGGTCTCGCCGCCCCTATACTGATCACCCGGATTTTTACTACACCAATAAAGGACATAACACATGAGCAACTCAGTCACTCTGCAAGGCAACCCGGTCTCCGTCGCTGGTCACTTCCCAGTCGCCGGTGAGCAAGCCAAGCCCTTCTCCCTGGTGGCCAAGGATCTCTCCGACGTGACCTTGGCAAGCTTTGCCGGTCAGCGCAAAATCCTGAACATCTTCCCGAGCGTCGATACCCCGACCTGCGCGACCTCTGTGCGCAAGTTCAACGAGCAGGCCAGCGCGCTGGAGAACACTGTCGTGCTGTGCATCTCCGCCGATCTGCCGTTCGCCCAGTCCCGCTTCTGCGGCGCCGAAGGTCTGGACAAGGTAGTGACCCTATCCACCCTGCGCGGTGCGGCCTTCATGGAAGATTACGGCGTTGCCTTCTCTTCCGGTCCGCTGGTCGGTCTGACCGCTCGCGCCATCGTGGTGCTGGATGGTGACAACAAGGTGCTGCACAGCGAGCTGGTCGCCGAAGTGGCCGACGAGCCGAACTACGCCGCTGCGCTGGCCGTGCTGTAAGGCTGCAAGCCATAAAAAAATCCCGCTTCGGCGGGATTTTTTATGCGGGAATTGTCCGTTCAGGGCGTAGCGGGCGGGGTGGTCGCCGGTTCAGCCTTGGCGGTTGGGGAGGGTTGCCACTCCACATAGGGGCGGTGGATCTTCTCGTAGATCTCGGCCAGTTTGCCGGAGGCAGCCAGCTGATCGATGGCTTGGCGGAGAAATTCGTCCATCTCATCACCTGCAGCCCCTTTCTGGATGATGAAGACATCCTCGAAATCTCCGAAAAATTCTCGCCTGATATTGGTCAGCCCCAGCTGCTTGAGCATCAGGTCGGCCTCCTCTTGTGCCCAGACAAAGGCGTCGATACGGCCGCGTGAGAGCTTGCGCAGTGACTGCTCGATACTCATCGAGCGCTGCACCGGGAAGGGCATATAGTCGGGAACGGCTTCAATCAGCAGGTCCCGTTTGGTGGGCACTATGCCATAGGCCATATCCGTGGTGACCGGATAGGCGGTATTGCTGTAAATCACATGGGCAACCTTGCCAAAACTGCGGGTACTGAAGCGATAAGCCAGCATATCGATATCCTTGAGGTTGCGGATGGCGGGCAGCCCCAGGTCAGCCTTGCCGGAGATCACCCCAGCCATGGCACGGGCGATGGGGTAGATGGTGATCTTGATGGTCACATCGGGGTAGAGATCATCGATGGCGTGCACCAGATCGACAAAGGGGCCTGTCTTGTCGGCATTGATCAGCCCCGGCAGCTCGCCAAGGTGGGCATTGAGGATGCGCACCGGTTTCGGCGGCTCGGGGGTGGCGTCGTTTTCCGGAGTCTGCGACAGGCCGAGGGTGGCGCTGCCGAGCAGGGTGACCACGAGCAGCAGAAGGGGGATGTGTCTGGTCATGGCGTGTCTCTCTTGGTGATGGGTCAGCTAAAGTGTAGTCAGCCCGTCGCCAGCGCCCCTCGGCCAGGCCATCATGGATAGGGTTTTACTTCTCGGCCCCCGCTCACTAGACTTCGCCTCCCACTTCTTTGTTGACGTAGCGCCATGACCTTTAGCGAACTTGCCCTCCATCCCGCTCTGCTTGCCTCTTTGCCCGCCACCTTGCAGACGCCGACCCGCATCCAGCAGCTTGCCATTCCGGCGGCGCTGGCGGGGCAGGATCTGCTGGCGCTGGCCCAGACCGGCAGCGGCAAGACGCTGGCGTTTGGCTTGCCGCTGCTGCAACGGCTGGATCCTGCCTCCAGTCAGGTGCAGGGTCTGGTGCTGGTGCCGACCCGCGAGCTGGCGATTCAGGTCACTGTTGCGCTTAAAGAGGGCGTCGAGGCGCTGGGGCTGCGTATCGTGACGTTGTGTGGGGGCGTTGCGCAGGAGCGGCAACAGGCCGAACTGGCGCAGGGGCCACAGCTGCTGGTCGCCACGCCGGGGCGGTTGCGGGATCTGCTGACCCAGCAACTGTTGGGGCTGGATGGTTTGCAACTGCTGGTGCTGGATGAAGCGGATCGCTTGCTGGAGATGGGCTTTGCTCCCGACATCAAGGCGCTGCTCGGCTTTATTCCGGCGGATCGCCAGACCCTGCTCTTCTCCGCCACCTTGCCTGCCGAGCTGGAGGCGCTGGCCAACGGCCTGCTGCGCGAGCCTACCCGTATCGAGGCCACCCCCCTCAACAGCGTGGTAAACGAGATCGAAGAGCGGCTCTATCTGGTCAACAAGAGCAGCAAGGTACCGGCGCTCATCAGCTTGCTCAAGGAGCAGGCGTGGCCGCAGGTGCTGGTCTTTATCAGTGCGCGGGATGATGCCGACGGGGTTGCCAGAAAGCTGGCCAAGGCAGGTATCGCTGTGGCTACCCTTCATGGCGAGAAGGAGCAGGCGGTGCGCGAGCAGGCGCTCGGCGATTTCAAAGAGGGCAAAATTCGGGTGTTGGTGGCCACCGACCTGATGGCGCGCGGTATCCATGTGGAGGCGCTGCCGGTGGTGATCAATCTGGATCTGCCCGCCAGCGCCCCTGTCTATGTACACCGCATCGGTCGTACCGCCCGGGCTGGCCGCGAGGGGCTGGCCATCTCGCTGGTCTGTCATGGCGAGAGTGACATGCTGCAAGCTATCCGCACCCTGACTGGCCGCGAGCTGCCGTTGGGCGATCTGGCGGGATTCCCGGTTACCGACCAGCCTGCCAGCGGGGAGGGCAAGCGCCCCCCTCGTGACAAGCAGGCCAATCGCCGCACTCAGGCCAAGCGCAGCGTCAAGCAGTTCAAGGGCAAGCGCTGACTCAGGGTTTGCCTTGCTCCCGAGCGAAGAAGTCACGACGCCACTGGCTCAACACCTCCTCCTTGTGTTGTTGCCACAGCGCAGGATCCATCTGCTGTTGGCTGGCCGCCAGTTGCTGCTCCAGCTCGGCCAGCTCTCGCTGGTAGCGGCTGCGTTGATCGAGCTGTTGCTGGCGCGCCCCGGCAAACGCCAGCGTGGCTTCGGCCTGCTCTGCGGGCAGGAAGTGATGGGCCAGGGTGGCCAGCTCCTCATCTCCCCAAAGCTGACGAGCTTGCTGCAGGCGGGCATCCGGGTTGAACAGATCCATCGCCAGATCCGGATGATCCGCCGCCCACTGATCCTGCAAGCGGCTGAGGGCGTCCAGCCGCTCGGCCAGCGGTAACTGCTCGCTCTCCTGTGCCAACTGATCCAGCGCCAGGGCATAGCGCCCTTGTAACAGGATCAGGCTCTCCCCCTCGCTCAGCCACCCGGCCTCTGTTGCTTCCAGATTGCTCACACGCTGCGCCAGCGGCAACTCGCTGTCGCTGATCTCGCTGGCAAGCTGGTTGATCAGTTCATCCGGCATCGCCTGCCAGCTGCTGGGCACTTCTTTGCTTTTGCCATCTATCCCCTCAGCGTTGGGCATTCGGGGAGGCTGGCTCCCCGGTTCTGCTGGCAATTGCACATCGGCCGGAGAGGGCGTCGTCGACCGTTCTGGCGATATCGGAGATGGCTCTTCCTGCCAGCCCAGATTCACCAGTAAAAGGGTCAGGATAGCCAGCGCCAGTATCCCGTAACGACGAGTCATCGGCTGATCTCTCCCTTGACCGGGAAGTGGTCTGAGAGGTTGCTGGCGGGCCAGAGGCTGCCATCGCTGCTGCGCGGGATCCAGACCGTGTTGAGGTTGTGGCTGGCGTTGCCGTACTCCCGACTCACTACCAGATAGTCCAGATACTCGACGTTGGCGCCACCGGAGAGCGGGCCACCGGCATAGGGGTTGATCCTGGGATCGAAGGTGGCTTCGGTATAGCCGCCATAGGCGGGCTCATGGGCGTTCAGATTGGCCAGCATGTTGGCGTAGTCATCGGCAAACTTGCGTTTGTTGACGTTGAAGTCGCCGCCGTAGATGACGGTGTCCGTGGTCGGGATCTTGAGGCTGGCAGCCAGAGAGCGGATCTGACCGAACTGGATCTGCCGCAGCTTGCGCGCCTCGTCGGTGTCGAAGCTGGCGGTGTGGGTAGCGAACAGGTGCCACGCCTTGCCCCCCTTGATCACCTCGGCGTACATCACTCCCTTGTCGGCGAAGCAGTCGGTGCCGGTGCATTGGGGATAGACCAGCTGGGCCTCCCGCACTATGGGATAGCGGCTGACGATCACCACGCCGCCGTCATGAATGTTGACCCCGGGCTTGTCGAGTACCTTGGTCTGGTAGGGGTACTCTTTCGCCAGCGCCTGCAAAAAGCCCTCGCGGCGGCCATCGAATACCTCTTGCAGCAGCAGGGCGTCATAGCCCTTGAGATAATCAGGCAGCAGGGTCAACCGCTCGCCGATGCTGGAGGCGATCACCGGCAGCGCCCAGACGTTGTAGCTGGCCACCTTGAGCCTATTTTCTGCCGGTTCCGGTTGCTCCCGTTTTTGGGGGGGCGTGATCATATAGTGCAGATCGTCGTAGCGGCCGGTGAACTTGGCGGCAAAGGCCAGCTCTTGTGGCCCCGCAACGCGATGGATCGCCCTATCGTTTTGCCAGCCGGATGCGCTGGTCGGTGTCTCGCCACCGTGCTGCAAGGTGGTGTTCCACCAGGTTCCCTCCATCAGCTGGTTGAGGCGATAGACGTCGCCACCCGCTGTGGTCACGCGGGTTTCGAACAGATAACTCTTGCCCGCTTTTACCCCCTCATAGCGATTGAAGCTGAGTACCATGGCGCTCTCCCATGGGCCCAGCTCTGTGCGGTGCTGAAGCCACTGACTGCCGGGTTGCAGCTGGCCGCTGCCGCTTTGGCGGATGTCGATCTGGAGCGGTTCAGGGCTGTTGTTGGTGAGATAGACATCGGTATCGGCCAGTGCCAGTTGCGGGAACTGGCTGACCAGCAGCAGGGCGGCATAACTGAGGGTTTTCTGCATCACAGGATCCTTTTGGTTGCAGGGCAATGGAAAGTGACTGTTATGGCGAATGCAGAGGTCAGTTTGTTTACACTTTGGTTACAAGTAAATGAATTGGTTTTGTTTGGAGCTTTGTGGAGGTGTAAAGCGATTGAGGCAGCACGCTTAAAGAGAGAGGGAAGTGCGAGGGAAGGCGCCCGTGTCAGGCGCCTTCAGGAGTTAGCGGTGGGCCAGCGGGTAGGTGAAGAGCGCCAGATGGGCGAAGTTGAAGGCGAAGTGGATCAGGATGGCCACGGAGAGTCGCCCGCTGAGCTGGAATGCCAGGCCGTAGCAGCAGCCTGCCAGGGTCGCAAACAGCGCCAGCAGTGGGCCACCGGGCAAGTGGATGGCTCCGAACAGTAGCGCAGCCACGACGATGCCAATCCAGGGGCGGTAACGCTCGGTCAGCCCCTGCTGGATCGCGCCGCGAAACAGCGCCTCTTCCGCCACACAGGTGAACAGCAGATTGTTGAGTGCAAACAGCCACCACCAGTGGGGCAGACCCACTTCCGGTTTCAGTGCCCCCAGTTGCCAAGCGATGACCAACAGGGCACCCAGCGGCAGCAGTAACAGGGCCAGCGGGCGCCAGCGGATTGCGCCCCCCTTGCCCAGCAGCATCGGGCAGGCCAGCAGCAAGCCAAAGAGTAGCAGCGGCTTGTCGAGGTTCAGATACATGTTGAACGGCACGCTGGCGGGGCCTGCCAGCGCCTGATCCAGCGCCTTGAGATTGTTGAAGCCGGGGATGAGGTGCAGGGTCAGCGCAATCGCCCAGAGGATCAGCACCACTCTGGTCACCATCGCCCAGCGGGCGGGGAGGGTTGGCGCACGCCACGCCAGCAGTAATCCTGCGACCGAGACCAGCAGGGCGGGTAGCGTCATTCGGTCAAGCCACAGTGCCAGCAGCAGGGAGAGTCCCAGCAGAGCAAAGGCGGGAAGACGCTGGCGGAAGAGGGCAAGCAGCACGGCCAGCGCCAGCGCGCCCCAGATAAATGAGTCGGGGAGGGGTAACATTGGATCTCCTTGATCGAGGCAGGCGGCAACCTTAACAAGTGGGCGTCAGCAGGACAACCGCGCAGGAGGTGGTCGGATCCCTTCTCTATACTCATCAACAGGGTAAAGGGAGAGCAGCTGATGAAGCACTGTCTGTGGTTGTTGTGTTGTTGGTGTGTCTGGCTGCAGGCGGCACCCTTGCTGCTGGTGACCGGTGAGTTCACCCCCTATACCGGCAAGGCACTGCCTGCAGGCGGCGAGAGCACCCGGCTGGTGACGACCCTGCTGCAAGAGGCCGGGTATCGGGAGATCCAGGTCGACTACCTGCCCTGGCCCCGCGGCTATCAGTTGACCCGTAATGGGTTGGTCGCGGCCACCTTCCCCTACGCCTGGACTGCCGAGCGGGCCAAGCTTTTCCACTACAGCGCTCCCATTCACATAGATCGCCTCTCCTGGTTCACCTATCGGGGGAGCGAGGCCATTCAGGCTGGCCGCTGGCAAGGGTTGCGAGTCTGCATTCCGCTGGGATGGAGCACCAGCCATGCCGACGGGGTGATCAAGCGTTTCGGGCTGGATCTGCAGCGCCCCAAGACCCTGGCACAGTGTCTGCAACTGCTGGATCGTAAACGGATCGATCTGCTGCCGATGAACGAGACGGTGACCCGGGATGCCAGCCGTCAGCTGTTTGGCGACCCCTGCCATCTGCAGGCATTGCCCCACTTTCGCCAGAGCGACACTTTTTATCTGATCATTTCACGGCAGTACCCGGAGGCCGCCAACCTGCTTGAGCGCTTCAATCATGCTCTGGCTGCCGCCCGTGCCGATGGTCGCTATGACCAACTGATCTCCCGAGCCGGAAAGGGGATCGATTGCCGTTGAGAGTGCCTAGGCGGAAAACAAAAAGCCGGAGCAGTGGCTCCGGCTTTCTTTTATGCCTTCAGGGGTGATTAGCGGCCTGATTCGGCGATCACGCGGGCGATAATATCGGCGCGCTTGCCGGCTTCCAGTTCGCCCAGGGCGATCAGGCCAGCCTTGAAGATGACGTTCTTCGGCAGGCTGACATCGTCCAGCGTGGCGATCGCTTCAACGTGCATACCGTTCAGGCGGCTGGCATCGCGCGGGCTCAGGTTGACCTGAGTGTTCATCACCTGCTTGCCTTTCTTCTTGGCAGGTGCAGCCGCTTTCTTGGTGGATTCCTGTTCTTCGTCTTCCGGCAGTTCGTCATCAAAATCGTAAATAGACATAGTCAATCCTGTTGAGTTAGGCAAAAGGGCACGTTTGCCCGACATAGTAATCCGACATTGGGTCAATCAGCCCATATCCTCGTTACGGATAAAGGCGCGCCAGGAGGTGAGCACCTGGGCAAAATCTTCCAGCCCGCACATGGCCAGCTGTTCATCATCGTAGTAGGCGAGATCGTCAAGATCCTCACCCAGCTCGATATTGAGGGCGTTGGCTTTCACCTCCGCCTCTTCATGGGTCAGCAGCAGGGAGTAGTCACCGCCGTTGAGCCGATATTCGACTCGGGTGCGGTTGGAGAGCTGATCAATGATGGAGAAGAGCTCGTCGAGCTTCTCCTCATCCTTGCCAACCTCGTCGATCAGCCACTGACCGATGGCTTCATGGCCCATGGAGAACCGGGCGCGATAGCCACCAAACGGGTCGCGGCGAAATTCATAATCCATAGCACAGTCCAGATCGGAGGGATGGGCCATCACGGGCAGGCGGGTGCAAGCACGCAATTCCTGCTCCATGGCGGGGCACACATCGGGTAAAGTGGCCTATTCTAGCGATCCCCCTCTCGCTTGTCTTGATGATGTGGCATCTTTGCGCCCATGTGCTCTGAATCGACCCATGGTGACGTAGCCAGATCAGCCCCTTGTCCGGAGATGTTATGCAGCTAAACGATAATCTTGCCCGCCAGATCGTCGCACGGGCGATGAAGATCCTGTCGTTCTCGGTCAACGTGATGGACGAACACGGCCTCATCATTGCGTCCGGCAATCCGGAGCGGCTCCATCAGCGTCACGAGGGGGCCGTGCTGGCACTGACCGAAAACCGGGTGGTGGAGATCAGCGAAGCGACCGCCCGCGAGCTCAAGGGGGTGCGTCCCGGTATCAACCTTCCCATCGCCTATCAGGGGGAGCTGATCGGGGTGATCGGCATCTCTGGTGATCCGGACATCGTTCGTGCTTACGCCGAACTGGTGCGAATGACGGCAGAACTGATCCTGGAGCAGGCAGCGCTCACCGAGCAGTTGCAGTGGGACAAGCGCCACAAGGAGGAGCTGGTGTTGCAGCTCATTCGTGGTGAGGGGCGAGTTGATCAATTGCAGCAGGCGGCCCGCTTTCTCGGACTGGACTTGGCCCAGCCTCGGGTGGTGGCCGTGCTGGCGCTGGAGGAGGCGGATCCGGCGCGTCTGCGAGAGCTGGTCCATCAGCTGGAAAATCCGGAGCGGGACAATCTGGTCGCCATCAACGGGCTCGACGAGATAGTGGTGCTCAAACCGGCGCAATTGAGTGATGGCGTCTGGCAATCGGCGCAGGAGCGCAGCCGGATCAAGCAGTTGCTGGCCCGCATTCCCCACTTCAAGGTGCATATCGCGGTGGGCGATTACTTCGCCGGGATCGACGGGCTGGCGCGCTCATACCAGACGGCGCGAGATACCCTGCGCCGTGGCATGCGGCAGGCGCCGCGCAAACAGGTCTACTTCTTTGAGGACTACCGTTTGCCGGTGCTGCTGGGCAGTCTGGCGGACTCCTGGCAAGCGGATCAGCTGCGCACACCGCTGCAGAAACTGGCCCGGGAAGATGGCAAGGGGGCGCTGCAGAAGACCCTGCGCCACTATTTCTTGCAGGATTGTGATCTGCATCGCTGTGCCGAAGCCCTGTTCATTCACCCCAATACCCTGCGCTATCGTCTGGGGCGGATAGAGCAGATAACCGGGTTGAATTTCAACAAGTTAGACGACAAATTTTTGCTCTATCTCGGCCTTAATCTCGACTTGTAATTGTAAAGTTAGACAAAAAAATACATTTAAATGATGTTATTTTTGGCTATTCAGCCAAAGCATTCTGATTGCAGATCTCCATAATGGCGGCCATTCACTCCCATTGAAGGTGTCCGTCATGATCCCGGTTACAGCCCTTGGCGCCATCGCGGCGCTCTCCATCGCCATCATCCTCATTTTGAAGAAGGTGCCGCCCGCTTACGGCATGATCGTGGGTGCCCTGGCCGGTGGCCTGATTGGCGGTGCCGATCTGACCCAGACCGTCGCCCTGATGATCGGCGGCGCCCAGGGGATCACCACAGCGGTGATGCGGATCCTGGCGGCCGGTGTACTGGCGGGCGTACTGATCGAATCGGGTGCCGCCACCACTATCGCCGAGACCATCGTCAAAAAGCTCGGTGAAACCCGCGCCCTGCTGGCGCTGGCGCTGGCAACCCTGATCCTGACTGCGGTCGGCGTGTTCGTGGATGTGGCCGTCATCACGGTCGCCCCCATTGCGCTGGCCATCGCCCGCCGTGCCGACCTCTCCAAGGCGGCCATCCTGCTGGCGATGATCGGCGGCGGCAAGGCAGGTAACGTCATGTCCCCCAACCCTAACGCCATTGCCGCGGCTGATGCCTTCCATCTGCCCCTGACCTCTGTGATGGCGGCGGGCATCATTCCGGGTCTGTTCGGTCTGGTGATGGCCTACTGGCTGGCCAAGAGGTTGAACAACAAGGGCAGCAAGGTGGCCGCCGACGAAGTGGTGAGCTTTGCCGGTGCCAAGTTGCCAGGCTTTGCCGCCGCCATCAGTGCACCGCTGGTCGCCATCCTGCTGCTGGCCCTGCGTCCTGTTGCCGGTATCGTGGTGGATCCGCTGATTGCACTGCCCCTCGGTGGTCTGGTTGGTGCCCTGATGATGGGTAAATTCAGCAAGGTGAACCAGTTTGCGGTCTCCGGTCTCGCCCGCATGGCGCCGGTCGCCATCATGCTGCTGGGTACCGGTACCCTGGCGGGCATCATTGCCAACTCTGGCCTGAAAGATGTGCTGATCAGCGGCCTGACCGCCTCCGGTCTGCCTTCTTACCTGCTGGCGCCTATCTCCGGTGCTTTGATGTCGCTGGCGACCGCCTCGACCACCGCCGGTACCGTGGTGGCCTCCAACGTATTCAGCTCCACCCTGATTGAACTGGGGATCAGCAGTCTGGCCGGAGCAGCCATGATCCATGCCGGTGCCACTGTGTTTGACCACATGCCCCACGGCTCCTTCTTCCACGCCACCGGTGGCAGCGTCCACATGGGGGTGGGGGAGCGCCTGAAACTTATCCCTTACGAAACTGCAGTCGGTCTGACCATTGCCACTGTCTCCACCCTGATGTTTGGCGTGTTTGGCCTCGCCTAAGGAATTGATATGAAAATTGTTATTGCCCCCGATTCATTCAAGGAGAGTCTGAGCGCCATGGCGGTGGCTGATGCCATCGAGGCCGGTTTCAAGCAGGTACTGCCGAACGCCACCTACGTCAAATTGCCGATGGCCGATGGTGGCGAGGGCACGGTGCAATCGCTGGTCGATGCCACCGGTGGCCGGATCCTGCCGGTCGAAGTGACCGCGCCCCTTGGCAACAAGGTGCAGGGCTTCGTCGGTCTGCTGGGTGATGGCGAGCGCGCCGTCATCGAGATGGCCGCCGCCTCCGGTATCCATCTGGTCGCTCCCGAGCAGCGCAATCCGCTGCACACCTCCAGCTTCGGGACCGGTGAGCTGATCCTGGCCGCGCTGGAGATGGGGGTGAAGCACCTTATTCTCGGTATCGGCGGCAGCGCCACCAATGACGGCGGTGCCGGCATGATCCAGGCGCTCGGCGGCAAGCTGCTCAAAGCGGATGGCTCTGCCATCGAGCTGGGTGGCGCCGGTCTTGCCGAACTCGCGACCATCGATCTGAACGGTCTGGATCCGCGCCTGAGCGATCTGATTATCGAGGTGGCGTGCGATGTGAACAACCCGCTCTGCGGCCCGAAAGGCGCCTCTGCGGTGTTTGGCCCGCAAAAGGGGGCGACCCCCGAGATGGTGGCGCAGCTCGATGCCAACCTCTCCCGTTATGCCGACTGCATTGAACAGGCCCTTGGCAAGCAGGTGAAGGATATTCCGGGGGCGGGCGCTGCCGGTGGCATGGGGGCCGCGCTGGTCGGTCTGCTTGGTGCCGAGCTCAAGCCCGGCATCCAGATCGTCATCGAAGCGCTGAAACTGGCCGAGGAAGTGGCCGATGCGGATCTGGTCATTACTGGGGAAGGTCGCATCGACAGCCAGACCATCCATGGCAAGACGCCAATCGGTGTCGCACGTTGCGCCAAGCAGTTCGGCAAGCCGGTGATCGGTATCTCCGGCTGTCTGACCGATGATTGCGGCGTGGTGCACGAGCACGGGCTGGATGCAGTTTTCGCCGTGGTCAACCGTGCCATGTCTCTGCCGGAAGCGCTGGAGAGCGCCAGCACCAACATTCAACTCACTGCGCGCAACGTAGCAGCGCTCTATCAGCTCAAGGGCTGATCCGGTTCGGCCGATGCGCCCCATCGGCCACTCAATATCCCCGTTTGGGGCATCTCCCATCCCGCGAGATGTCTGACTGCCCTGGCACTTATTTGCCGATCCATAGTGATCGGCTCTTTTCTTTCTGCTCCTTTGTCTTGCCACACTTTTGACTCCATGGGTAAGCGCGGTTTTGATAGGCGCAAATCTCCCTTTACGGCATAGTGGTCGTACCAAGTACAAGGAGAGACTCATGTTCCTGCTGACCCTGGGGGTTGCGCTGTTTACCCTGATCCATCTCTACCCCTGTTTTGCGGTGGCCCATCGGGCGCGACTGAGAGAACGGCTGGGTGAGAATCGCTACAAGGGGCTCTTCTCCCTGCTGGTGTTTGTCGCCATTGCCTGCATCATCGCCGGTTGGCGCTCGGCCAGCTCGCTGCCGCTCTACTTCCTGCCGGATTGGGGGCCGATGACCATGACGGTGATGATGCCCTTTGCGCTGATCCTCTTTTTCTCCGGCCAGGGGCCCAACCATCTGCGCCGCTGGCTGGTACATCCCCAACTGCTCGGTACCCTGCTCTGGGCGGTGGCTCATCTGCTGGTCAACAGCGAGGCGCGATCTCTGGTGTTGTTTGGCGGCATCGGACTCTGGGCGCTGGTGAGCATGGTTTGGATTTCGGTGCGGGACTGGCAGCGATATCCCCGTCCTGCGGCCAACTGGACGGGCACCGGCATCAGCGTCGGGGCGGGCCTGGCTGCCACCGCGCTGCTGGTGTTCTGGGGCCACGGCTGGCTGACCGGCATTCCATTGCATTGAGAGTGAACTGCGGCTCTGGTAACCGCGTATGATGGACAAAACAAAAGGAGTCTTGGCGATGAAATGGTTCACTCTGTTGCTGTTATTGGGGGCTGGCGCGGCCTCTGCGGCGTGCCCCGATTATTTCAATGTGGAGATGCGGGAGCTAAACAACTCTCAGCGCCACAACCTCTGTCAGCTGACCGAGGGCAAGGTGGTGCTGGTGGTCAATACCGCCTCCTACTGCGGCTACAGCGGCCAGTTCCGCGATCTGGAGAAGCTCTACCAGAGCTACAAGGATAAGGGGCTGATTATTCTCGGTTTCCCCTCCAACGACTTCTGGCAGGAGGCGGGCAACGAGACCAAGACCGCCGAGGTGTGTCGCCGCGACTATGGCGTCACCTTCCCCATGTTCAATCGGGTAGCGGTGCGGGGCTCCGATGCTGTGCCACTGTTCAAGGGGTTGGCGGCGGCCGCTGATGGGGATGAGCCGAACTGGAACTTCCACAAGTATCTGGTGGGGCGCGATGGCAAGTTGATCGCCAGCTACGGCGCCAACCAGAATCCGGCTGACGACCCCCTCAAACTGCAGATCACCCGGGCGCTGGGGCTCTGACCCTACCCCTTGGCGGGCGGCTCTGGAATAATGGGCTCCCGCCACTCAATCCGGTTATCCTGTGCTGCAACGTCTTCCTCAAATGGTGATCTTCGATGCGCTGGTGCGCGAGCAGGGGATCTCTGCCGCCGCCCGTCGTCTCGGGGTCTCCAAATCCCATATCAGCAAGCAGCTGGCGCTGCTGGAGACCACCCTTGGCGCCCAGCTGGTGCAGCGCACCACCCGCCGCTTCGTCCTGACCGAGCTGGGTCAGGAGTATGCCCGTCACTGTCATGCGCTGGTGGCGGTGGCGCAGGAGGCTGACTCCATGATCGCCGAGCGGCGCGGCAAGGTGAGCGGCGTGCTCCATCTCGGGGTGGGCCAATCTTTTGGCCGTCTGCACGTCATTCCCCATCTCAAGGCGTTTCAGGATCGCTATCCCGAGCTCGAGCTGGAAGTCTCGCTGTTCGACCACAGAACCAATCTGGTGGATGAGGGGCTGGATCTCTGGCTCACCACCTATGAGGACAAGCCGGAAGGGCTGGTGGGACAGCGGCTGGCCGACATTGGCTTCGTGGTGGCGGCTTCGCCGGATTACCTGCTGAGCCACGGCACGCCGCTCCATCCCAAGGATCTGGCCCAGCACAACTGCATCACTTACCAGAGTCGGGAGCGGCGCTATCACCAGTGGTCGTTTCGCCAGGGCAAGGAGCGCCAGACGGTGCAGGTAGCGGGTAACTATCGGGTGGATATGGCGGAGGCGGTGCGGGATGCGGCGCTGGCCGGTCTCGGCATCGCCTATATTGCCAACTACTTGCTGGACAAGGAGTTACAGAGCGGCAAGCTGATCCCGGTGTTGCCAGGGTGGCGACCAAACCAGCAGATGGCGGTACACGCCGTTTATGCCCGTCGCGAACATCTGGATCCCAAGATCCGTCTCTTCATCGATTTCCTCAAGGCCCGCTTTGGCCCCGAACCCTATTGGGAGCAGCGACTGGCCCCCTGGCTCGGGGGTAAATTGTCCGGCGGTGAGGAATGATTGTTTCCATACAAGAACTCTTGATTTCTTTTGATACTAAAATCGAACCAAATCAGCCAGTTGGCGCAACCGATATCGTGCAAACGTTTTTTCTAACAGGGTTGTAACCAAGCGGACTTGCAGTGACGGGGGGAGAGGCGCAGAATCCGCGCCCATCTTTTGCCCCACCTGATGGAGTCCCTATGATTGCCCTGCTCGGCATCCTGAGTATCCTGGCGCTTGCCGTCATCTGCTCTGATAATCGTCGTCGTATCCCGTTGCGAACAGTTGGCCTTGCCCTCTGCCTGCAAATCATGTTTGCCGGTCTGGTGCTCTGGCTGCCTGCCGGTCAGCAGGTGCTGAACGGGGTCAGCGAGAGCGTAAGCAGCGTGATCGGTTATGGTCAGGAGGGGATCGCCTTCCTGTTCGGCGATCTGGCCAAGTTCAAGCTGGGCTTCATCTTTGCCTTCAACGTGTTGCCGGTCATCATCTTCTTCTCCGCGGTGATCGCCATCCTCTACCACATTGGCATCATGCCTCGGGTGATCGCCCTGCTGGGTGGTGGCTTGCAGAAATTGCTGGGCACCGGCCGCGCCGAGAGTCTTTCCGCGACCGCCAACATCTTCGTCGGCATGGTGGAAGCGCCGCTGGTGGTCAAACCCTACCTCTCCAAGATGTCCGATTCCCAGTTCTTCGCTGTGATGAGCTGTGGTCTCGCCTCCGTCGCCGGTGGCACCTTGGTGGGCTATGCCAGCCTCGGGGTTGAGCTGAAATACCTGATCGCTGCCGCCTTCATGTCGGCCCCTGCCGGTCTGGCGATGGCCAAAATCCTGGTGCCGCCGGGAGCTGAAGAGGTCGATCACCATCAGGATGTCGAGATCCCCCGCGCCACCAACGTGATTGAAGCGGCGGCCGATGGCGCCATGTCCGGCCTCAATATCGCGGTGGCGGTCGGTGCCACCCTGCTGGCCTTCGTTGGCGTGATCGCCATGCTCAATGGTCTGCTCGGCTGGGCTGGTGGTCTGGTGGGGCTGGATCTGAGCTTCCAAATCATTCTGGGCTGGCTGTTTGCCCCCGTCTCCTGGCTGATCGGTGTGCCCTGGGATCAGGCGCAAGCCGCTGGCGCCCTGATCGGTACCAAGATCGTGGTCAACGAGTTCGTCGCCTTTATCGGTCTGGTGCAGGATCAGACCCTGAGCGAGTCGAGCAAGGCCATCGTGACCTTCGCCCTGTGCGGGTTTGCCAACATCTCCTCCATGGCGATCCTGATCGGCGGTCTGGGTTCCATGGTACCGGAGCGCAAATCCTTCATCGCCCGTTACGGCATGCGCGCCATTCTCTCCGGCGTGCTGGCGAACCTGATGAGCGCCTGTCTGGCCGGCCTGTTCCTCGCCCTGTAACCGCCGCGGTACGGAATAGATGTAACAAGGGCGCCCTGATGGCGCCCTTGTCATATGGATAAAATGAAGCCCCGACCTTGGTCGGGGCTTCTTGTTGCTGCTCAGTCGACGTAGAAGGTCTGCTGGAAGCTGAGGTTCTGTTGCTGTCCACCGCCCATGATCTTCAGGGTGAACTGATAGGTATCTTCGTTGCGGTAAGGGAGGGTCGCCAGATAGTAGATGGCATCGCCCTCTTTTACCTCCTGAAAGTTCAGGGTGCGGATGGTGCCGGTCAGGTTCTTGGCCTCACCGGTGATCCCCACTGCTTGTGCCACTTTCTGCTTGTCCTGTACCGCGATATTGATGATGGCGTTGTAGCGGCTGCGCTCCAGTCCATACGCCTTGGCGACCTCTGGTGTGAGGAAGCTGGAGTTGAAGGCGTTGTAGTGCACCAGCCAGGGCCCCAGTTCCTTCATCTGTTCTGCCTTGAGCGGCAGGGTCATCAGCAGTGCCAGCAGGCCACTCATCCAGGCTGTTTTCATCTGTCATCCCTCTCATATCTACGGTTGGCGCAGGCCGATTCATTCAGCCTTGCGTGTCATTCAGCAGTGCACTCACTTCTTGCGGCAACTGTTTGGGGCTGTCGATGGCGACGGTTTTGTGCCGCCCCAGCTCGCCCCGCACTATGGTGATCTGTCCCTTGGCCACCTTGAACTGCTTGGCCAGAAACTTGATCAGATGGCTGTTGGCCTGGCCATCGATGGGCGGCGCCGTGATGGCCACTTTCAGCTCTTCGCCATGCAATCCGATGATCTGATCCCGACTCGCCTTGGGCTGGATCACCAGATGCAGTACCAGTTCATCCCCTTGTTGCAGGACGGCTGGCATCAAATCATCCACCACAGCTGGCCGAACAGGTCACCCAGCAGGTAGTTGATGGCTTGCAGGCCGATAAAGGCGACCAGCACCGAGAGATCCAGTCCGCCCAGTGCCGGCAGTACGCGGCGGATAGGGGCGAGGAATGGCTCGGTCAGCTGATGCATCACGTATTCGATGGGGTTGCGGCCCTGGCTGACCCAGCTCAGGATGGCGCGGATCAGCAGTACCCAGAAGATCATCGAGCCCGCTTTCTTCAACACAGTCAGTGCCGCGAAAAGGCTGATGCTGAGCCAGTCCGCCAGCAGCACGTTCATGCTCTTGAGCAGGGCCAGCTTGGCGAAGGCGATGGCCAGCGCCAGCACCACGGAAGCGAGATCGATGCCGCCAAAGCCCGGGATAACGCGGCGCAGCGGGATCACCAGCGGATTGGTCAGCTTGACCACCATCTGGCTCATCGGGTTGTAGAAGTCGGCGCGGGCCCACTGCAGCCAGACGCGCAGCAGGATCACCATCAGGTAGAGATCGAAAACGGTGTTAATCAGAAAGTAAGCAGTGTTCATCTGGGCTCCTGTTAGAAGAGGGTTTCCATTTCGGTGGCACGAGCGACGGCCGCCTGCATGGCTTGCGCAGTCAGCGGCATCAGCCCCTGCTGCTGGAAGGTGTTGATCGCCTCAAAGGTGGTGCCGCCCTTGCTGGTGACCTGCTCACGCAGGGTTTGTAGCGCCAGATCGGGGTTTTGCGCCACCATGGCGGCTGCGCCCAGTGCGGTCTGCTGCACCAGCAGGCGTGCCTGATCGGGCGAGAAGCCCATCGCCTCAGCCTCTTCGGCGATCGCCTGCATAAAGAGGAAGAAGTAGGCCGGAGCACTGCCCGCCGCGGCGATGACGCCGTTGATGCCAGACTCCTGCTCCACCCAGAGGGTTTTGCCGACCGCCTGCATCATCTGCTCGGCAAAGTCGCGATCCGCGGCGGCAATATGTTCGGGTGCATAGAGGCCGGTCATGCCCAGACCAAGCAGGGCAGGGGTATTGGGCATGGTGCGGATGATGCAGTCGTGGCCACCGGCCATCTCGCCAAGGCGCGCCACCTTGATGCCCGCCGCGATGGAGATGAGCAGCTTGCCCTCAAGGGAGCCCAACTCTTCAACCAGTGCTGACAGCATGCCGGCCATCAGCTGCGGTTTGACCGCCAGCACGATCACTTCGGCGTCACGGGCCGCCTCGGCATTATTCTGGGTGATGCGAATGCCATGTTCGCTCGCCAGCGCCTCCAGCTTGGGCAGACTGGGGTTGGCAGCCGTGATCTGCCCGGCGGGATAACCCGACTTGACCAGTCCGGCGATGATGCTGCGGCTCATGTTGCCCGCGCCGATAAAGGCCAGCGTTCTATGCTGCATCAGATGCTCCTGTAGCATATGGGGTCGCGGCGAGGTTGGCGCTGCCTGCACCACCTGACGCCAGAATTCGGTGTTCCATCAAACGCTCCTGTTGATGAAGTCGCGGCAAGAGGCGGACGTATGGGTTATCCGCTGGCCTTGCCTATGAGTAGTCACGGGCGCCGAAGATGGCGGTGCCGACCCGCACCATGGTGCTGCCGTGGGCTATCGCCAGTTCAAGATCCTCGGTCATCCCCATCGAGAGGGTATCCACCGTGGGGTATTGTCGCGCAAGCTCGGTGAACAGAGTCTGCATACGGGTCATTTGGGCGGCCAGTACGCCCTCGTCACTGGTGTGCTCGGGAATGGCCATCAGCCCCCGCAGCACCAGCCGCTCACTGTGGGAGACCAGCTCGGCAAGGCGGAAAATCTCTTGTTCCGACGTTCCGGATTTACTGCTCTCTCCGCTAATATTGATTTGCAGACAAACATTTAGCGGTGCCATTGTAGTTGGGCGCTGGTTGTTGAGGCGGTCGATCAGCTTGTCCCGATCCACGCTCTGCACCCAGTCGAACCGTTCGGCGACCAGTTTGGATTTGTTCGATTGCAAAGGGCCGATAAAGTGCCACTCTATGTCGCTATATTCCGGCTGCTGGCGCAAGGTATCGATCTTGGCCGCTGCTTCCTGGGCGTAGGATTCACCAAAGCAGCGCTGACCTGCGGCATGGGCGGCCATGATGGCCTCGACCGGTTTGGTCTTGCTCACGGCCAGCAGGCGGATCTGCTGCAGGTTGCGGCTCGCCCGTTCGGCGGCCTGGGCAATGCGTTCCTTTACCTGAAACAGGTGCTGGGCAATCTGGTTCATATTTCGTTAGTGATCTTGTGATGGGAGAATGACAAGTCTATGGATATCACAGAGTTATTGGCTTTCAGTGTAAAGCATAAAGCCTCGGATCTACACCTCTCGGCTGGGGTTCCCCCGATGATCAGGGTTGATGGTGAGGTTCGCAAGATCAATTTGCCCGCCCTGGAACACCGGGAAGTGCATGCCCTTATTTACGACATCATGAACGACCATCAGCGCAAGGAGCTGGAGGAGAACTTCGAGGTCGACTTCTCGTTCGAGGTGCCCAATCTGGCCCGTTTCCGGGTTAACGCCTTCCAGCAGGCGCGCGGCTCGGGCGCGGTATTTCGTACCATCCCCAGCACGGTGCTGAGCCTCGAGGATCTCGATGCGCCGGAGATCTTCCGCAAGATCGCCGAGTTCCCGCGGGGTCTGGTGTTGGTGACCGGCCCGACCGGTTCCGGTAAGTCGACCACCTTGGCTGCCATGGTCAACTACATCAACGAAAACTTCCATCACCACATTCTCACCATCGAAGACCCCATCGAATTCGTCCACGAGAACAAGCGTTGTCTGGTGAACCAGCGGGAAGTACATCGAGATACCAAGAGCTTCAGCAACGCCCTGCGCTCGGCCCTGCGGGAAGACCCGGACATCATTCTGGTGGGCGAGATGCGCGACCTTGAGACCATTCGTTTGGCCATGACCGCCGCCGAAACTGGCCATCTGGTGTTTGGCACCCTGCACACCTCGTCGGCGGCCAAGACCATCGACCGTATCATCGACGTCTTCCCCGGCGCGGAGAAGGACATGGTGCGCTCCATGCTCTCCGAATCCCTGCGGGCGGTCATCTCCCAGACCCTGCTCAAGCGTATTGGCGGTGGCCGGGTGGCGGCCCACGAGATCATGATGGGCATTCCTGCGGTGCGTAACCTGATCCGGGAGGACAAGATTGCCCAGCTCTACTCGGTGATCCAGACCGGGATGACCCACGGCATGCAGACCATGGATCAGAGCCTCAAGCAGCTGGTGAGTCGTGGCGTGGTGGCATCCCTCGATGCCAAGGCCAAGGCTGTTGATCCCAACAGCATTTAAGCGACTCGCACCCAGGGAGGGATAGATGATGAATCTGGATGATCTGCTGAGCGAGCTGGTCGAGCGAAAGGGATCGGATCTGTTTGTGACGGTGGGCTCGCCGCCCACCCTCAAGGTGAATGGCCATCTGGTGTCGCTGGGGGGCGAAGCGCTCGACAAGAAGGGGGCGCTGACGCTGGTCAGGGATACCCTCAGCAGCGATCACTTCGAGCGTTATATCCGCACCAAGGAGGCCAACTACGCGATCTATCGCGAAGCGCTTGGCCGTTTTCGGGTCAGTGCCTTCTGGCAGCAGGAGCTGCCTGGCATGGTGGTGCGGCGTATCGAGACCCGCATTCCCACCTTTGAAGATCTGCAGCTACCCAAGATCCTGCAAGAGGTGGCGATGGCCAAGCGGGGGCTGGTGCTGTTTGTTGGCGCCACCGGGGCGGGCAAATCGACCACCCAGGCGGCGATGATCGGCTATCGCAACCAGCATGCCGATGGTCACATTCTGACGGTGGAAGATCCGGTGGAGTTCGTCCATCAGCATGGTCGCAGTCTGGTGACCCAGCGAGAGGTGGGGATCGACACCGAGTCGTTCGATGTGGCGCTGAAAAGCTCGCTGCGTCAGGCACCGGACGTGATCCTGATCGGCGAGATCCGAAGTCAGGAGACCATGGAGTTTGCCCTGCAGTTCGCCGAGACGGGACACCTTTGTCTCGCCACTTTGCATGCCAACAATGCCAACCAGGCGCTGGATCGCATCCTGCATCTGGTGCCGCAAGACAAGCACCGCCAGTTCCTGTTCGATCTCTCTTTCAACCTCAAGGCCATCGTCGCCCAGCAGCTGGTGCCAAGTATGGATGGCAAGCGGCGCTGCGCTGCGTTCGAGATCCTGCTCAATACCCCGCTCATCACCGACATCATCCGCAAGGGAGAGATGCATCGCCTCAAGGAGGTGATGACCAAATCCACCGAGCTGGGTATGCAGACCTTCGATCAGGCGCTTTTCAGCCTGTTCTGCGCCGGCCAGATTGGCTACAGTGAGGCACTCGCCCACGCTGACTCGGCCAACGACCTGCGACTGCTGATCAAGCTCTCCGGTCGCGAACGGCTCGGCACAGGCACGCTGGACAATGTGACGCTGGATGAATGAATCATGGGGCCGCTCTGCCGTTCGGCCCCTCGCCATAAAGGAACGTTATGCTGATTGTGGTTTCCCCGGCCAAGACGCTGGATTACGAGTCACCGCTGGTGACACCCCGTTTCACCCAACCCGAGCTGCTAGATCACTCCGCCGAACTGATTAGCCGGGCCCGCCAACTGAGCCCTGACCAGATCGCCACACTGATGAAGATCAGCGACAAGCTGGCCGGTCTCAATGCCGCCCGTTTTGCCGAGTGGCAGTCAGATTTCACCCCAGCCAATGCCCGTCAGGCGCTGCTGGCCTTCAAGGGGGATGTCTACACCGGTTTGGCGGTGGAGGATTTCAGCGAGGCCGATTTTGACTTCGCTCAGGCACATTTGCGGATGCTCTCTGGCCTCTACGGCGTGCTTCGCCCCCTCGACCTGATGATGCCCTATCGGTTGGAGATGGGGACCAAGCTCGACAATAGTCGCGGCAAGGATCTTTACCAGTTCTGGGGGGAGGTGATCACTCACCATCTCAACGACGCGCTGGCAGCGCAGGGGGATGAAGTGCTGATCAATCTGGCCTCCGACGAGTATTTCAAGTCGGTACGACCCAAGAGCCTGAAAGGGCGGATTGTCACACCGGTGTTCAAGGATGAGAAGAACGGCCAGTTCAAGATCATCAGCTTCTACGCCAAGAAGGCGCGCGGCATGATGGCTCGCCACATCATCAAGCACCGTCTGACCGAGGTGGAGCAGCTGACCGGTTTCAACGCCGAGGGTTACTACTTCGTGCCGGAAGAGTCGGATGCCAATACCCTGATGTTTAAACGCGCCGAAAATTAATTACAAAAAGAGGGAACCAATCTTTCGACCCGCGGGTCTGAATATGTGAATCCTCTGTTGTAAGCACTTTTTATTCGCCGACGTTTGATACGTCGGCTTTTTTATTGCCGTTTTTACTGTCCATCGATTGCCTTCGCCGGGACTATGTGGTTCAGATAGACTCAAGACAGGGAGCGAGTCGTCGCGAGGTGAATATGGAACAGAAAAATGCCATTCGGCAGGTTGCCGTCCCTTGGGCTCCGTCCCGCCAGCTACCGCCCGGTCTGGTTGTGGCCGAGCTGCATCAGGATCTCTGGTGCGACTCCCTGACCATCATGCTGGGGCGGGCACGCAGCATCGATCTGCCCCCGCAAATCCTCTGCCGGGTCTATTTTCGCCACATCTATGCCCTGCGGGTAATCGAGGATTGCGATCTGGCTGAGGGGAAGGATAGTCACGCCATCGAAGAGCAGATCCAGCTCATCACCCCATCCCGTTTTGCCAGCTGGTTCCATCAGGAGTCGGACGGTCTGCATCTGGATGAAGATCTGCAGCACTATCGCATCTCGACCTGGGATTATTGCGCCGATGTGCTGACCTCCTCCACGCCGGAACTGCAGTTCCTGCCCCAGAGTGAGTAGTCAGCTGTCACGCCAGAGGCGAAGGGTGATCCTTCGCCTCTTTGGTTTTTACGGTGGTGCAGATTTTGTGGCGTTCAGGCCATTCAGCTTGGGTGGTGGCCTGTTGTGTCGGCACAAAAAAAGCGCCTCAGAGGAGGCGCGGGGAAAAAGACAGATTGGAAGCGTCACATGGGTGCTACTTGAATCAGCGAATGAGCCGTGCCATTCAAGTATGGAGCCATCATGCCACGCTCAATCTGAAGTAGTTCTGAGGCGATTCTTCATTTTCTGTTCATCTTGTCAGCAAAGCGTGGCCACTGGCAGAAAGCCTTTTCATTCTGGCCACGATATTGTTCATTCCCTCTCCACGGGGGCTCATCGTGTCATGGGGCCAGCTCGAATGTTGTGCCTGTCTGTTCCAGTGCCAGCAACCAGCGCTTGATGGGAATGCCGCCAGCATAGCCGGTCAGCTCGCCGCTGCGTCCGATCACCCGATGGCAGGGTACTATGATGCTCAGCGGATTGCGGCCATTGGCAGCGCCTACTGCTCGCACTGCCTTGGGATTGCCGATAGCCTGGGCAATCTCGAGATAGCTCACGGTCTCGCCATAGGGGATATCACACAAAGCGTTCCACACCGTTTGCTGGAACGGTGTGCCCTTCGCTGCCATGGGCAGATCGAACTGCTGCAATTTTCCGGCAAAATAGGTGGTGAACTGGGCAAGATAGGGCGCCAGCGCTTTGTCATCCCGTTGCCAGTCAGCTTGCGGCATGACGGGCCGCTCCCCGAGCATGAACTCTACGTGGCGCAGGCCATCCTGATCGATGGCGACCAGCAGCGGGCCGCGGGCGCTGTTGCAAAAACTGTATCTCATCGGCTGACATCCTTTGGGAGTTGGGGGTTGGCTCAGCCCAGAACTGGCTTGCCGCGGGCGGATTTGATATCCCCCTTGCGCTTTTTGGCATCGACCCGTTTGCGTTGGGAGCTGCGGGTCGGCTTGGTGGCATGGCGAGCCTTGGGGCGCCAGGCTGCTTTTTTCAGCAACTCCACCAGACGGCTCATCGCCTCCTTGCGGTTCATGTCCTGGCTGCGATGGCTCTCGACCCGGATCAGGACAAAGCCATCGTGTACCCGGCTGTCGCTCAGCTTGTCGAGACCCTCCTTGTAGAGGGGCGTCAGGCTGGGAGAGTTGCGGTAATCGAAGCGCAACCAGACGGCGGAGTCGGTCTTGTTGACGTGCTGTCCGCCGTTGCCCTGTGCCCGCATGGTCTGAAATTGCAGCTCATGCCAGGGAATCGTGACGCTGTTGGAGATAACTAACATGCTGTTTTGCTCTTGTTTGGTGCATACCCGCTGACCGCTGCAGCATGGTGCCTCATTATGGGGCGTGCTGGCCGGTTATGGGGATGTGCCTGACGAATGGCGCAGGCATTAAACTCTATCTATATGAAATAAAACAATAAAAATACTTGGCATAAGAATTGAAACCCGATTCATGACACACCATGGATTGGGAGCAACCAGATGAAGCTGATTAGTGCGATTATCAAACCGTTCAAGTTGGACGATGTCCGCGAGGCTATTGCCAACCTGGGGGTGGAAGGGCTGACCGTGTCCGAGGTCAAGGGATTTGGCCGCCAGAAGGGACACACCGAATTATACCGGGGAGCCGAGTATCAGGTCGACTTCCTGCCCAAGGTGAAGCTGGAGATTGCTACCGCTGATGATAACGTGGAAGGGGTGATCGAGGCGATCTGCAAGGCGGCCTATACCGGCAAGATCGGCGACGGCAAGATTTTTGTCTACGACTTGCTGCAGGCGGTGCGCATCCGCACCGGCGAAAGTGACGACGAGGCGCTGTGATGAACCGCATCCGTGACGTACAGATCTGTTGACCTCCCGATCTCGGGAATTCCCGATGGCGTGAGCGCTTATTGAAGCCTGATCAACATAACGTTTTGCTTAGAAGAGGCCGAATGGGATTCCATCCGGCCCTTTTCATTTATGGGCGATTAAATATGTGATGTGGCGACGGCGAGCTTTCTTGATCCGCTTATAAGATGTATGCAGAATGCAAACGGAAATCGTTATCACTCTGTATAGCTAATCAAGGAATGGATGATGAAAATGAAGATGTTGGCACTGGCTTTCTCTGCGTTGGCAGCTCAGTCGGCATTGGCGGCCGGGGAAGTGAATGTCTACTCCAACCGGCAGGATGAGCTGATCAAGCCCATCATCCAGCAGTTCGAGAAGGAATCTGGCATCAAGGTGAACGTGGTGTTCGCCAAAGAGGGGTTGAACGAGCGTCTGGAGCGGGAAGGCAAGCTCTCTCCGGCCGACCTGATGCTGACCGTTGATATCAGCCGTCTGACCGATCTGGTGGACAAGGGGCTGGTGCAGCCGGTGGACAGCAAGATCCTGCAGGAGAACATCCCCGCCATCTATCGTGATCCGGAGAATCGCTGGTTCGCCCTGACCACCCGGGTGCGCGCCATCTACTCCAGCAAGGATCGCCTCGGCAAGCTCGACACCATCAGCTACGAAGACTTGGCCAAGCCTGAATTCAAAGGAAAAATCTGCACCCGCAGCGGCAAGCATGAGTACAATGTGGCGCTGGTCTCCTCCATGATTGCCCATCACGGCATGGCCGAGACCAAAACCTGGCTGGAAGGGGTCAAGGCCAACCTGGCGCGCAAGCCGCAGGGCAACGACCGGGATCAGGTCAAGGCGATCAAGGATGGTATCTGTGACGTGTCACTCGGCAACAGCTACTATCTGGGCGCCATGTTGAAAGATCCGGCGCAGAAGTCCTGGGCGGATGCGGTCTATATCAACTTCCCGAACCAGGCTGACCGCGGTGCCCACGTCAACGTGAGTGGCGTGGCCATGACCAAGTATGCCAAGAACAAGGCCGAGGCCCAGAAGCTGATGGAGTTTCTGGCTGGTGATACCGCCCAGCACATGTATGCGGACGTGAACGCCGAATATCCGGTCAAGGCCGGAGTCGAGCCTTCCGCCATGGTCAAGTCCTGGGGCAGTTTCAAGTCTGACGCACTACCGGTCAGCGATTACGCCAAGCACCGCAAGGACGCCTTGCAGTTGCTGGATGAAGTGAAGTTCGACTTGTAATCAGATGGGGCCAACGGCCCCATCAACATCTGTGGTCTCATGAAAAATTTTGGATGGATGACCGGCAGCTGGGCCACCGCCCTGCTGCTGGGTTTACCGGTTATAGCCCTGCTTTTCTCTGCCTTCTCGGCTGAGGGGGAGCTGTTTCGCCACCTCGCCGATACCGTGCTGCTCGATTATCTGGGCAATACCCTGGGGCTGGTGGTCGGCGTAGTATTGCTAAGCCTGCTATTTGGCGTGCCCACCGCCTGGCTGGTGGCCATGTGTCAGGTGCCGGGGCGCCGTGCCCTGCAGTGGGCCTTGATGCTGCCAATGGCCATGCCCTCCTATATCGTCGCCTACGTCTATACCGACTTGCTCGACTATTCGGGCCCCCTACAGGCCGGGTTGCGAGCACTCTTTGGCTGGAACAGTCCAGCCGATTACTGGTTTCCGGCCATTCGCTCCCTTGGCGGCGCCGCCTGGGTGCTGGCGCTGGTGCTGTTCCCCTATGTTTATCTGCTGACCCGCGCCTCTTTTCTCGAGCAGTCAGTCAGCTTGATCCACTCCAGCCGCCTGCTCGGCTGCACCCCGTGGCAGAGCTTTCGCCGTCTCAGTCTGCCGCTGGCGCGCCCCGCCATCATGGTGGCTGTATCGCTGGTGGCCATGGAGACGCTGGCCGATTTCGCCACCGTCCACTTCTTTGCCATCAACACCCTGACCACGGCGGTCTACGATACCTGGCTCGGCTACGGCAGTCTGGCCACCGCGGCGAAACTCTCCTGCCTGATGCTGCTGGCTGTGGTGCTGCTGATCGCGCTGGAGCGCCGCTCGCGCAGTCGGCAGCAGGTGTTCCAGAAGTCCATGGGCCATGAGCAGCCGCTGCGCTATCCGCTTAAGGGGATGAGTCGCGCTCTGGCCGCTTTGTGGTGCTGGGGGCTGGTGCTGGCCGGTTTCGGCCTGCCGTTTGTCATCCTGCTCGATTACGGGGTGCGCTACTTCGAATTGTCGTGGACGCCGGAGTTTGTCCGCTTCGCCGGCAACAGCTTGGCTATCTCGGCGCTGACCGCCCTGCTGGCGATGGGCATCGCCCTGCTGCTCGGCTTCTTCCGCCGTCTCGATGGCGGGTTCAAGAGTTTGCTGCCGCTGCGCATCGCCGCCATGGGTTATGCCATGCCGGGCACAGTGCTCGCCATCGGGGTGCTGGTGCCGCTCACCGCCCTCGACTTTGCCATCAACGATCTGGCCGAGTGGCTCGGTCGTCAGGGCCCGGGCTTGCTGCTGACCGGCACCATCACCGCCATCGTGTTCGGTTATCTGGTGCGCTTCGTGGCCATCGCCATCGGCTCGGTGGAGAGTAGCATGGGCAAGATCTCCCCCAGTCTCGACATGGCGGCTCGCTCCCTGGGTCAGGGGGATGGCGGCATGCTGCGCCGGGTCCATCTGCCGCTGGTGCGCCGTGGTCTGTTTGCCGGTGCCATGCTGGTATTCATCGAATCCATGAAGGAGCTGCCCGCCGCCCTGCTGCTGCGGCCGTTCAACTTCGATACTCTGGCGACCCACGTCTATCAGTTTGTCTCGGACGAGATGCTGGAGCGCGGCGCGCTGGGGGCTATCGTCATTGTGCTGGTGGGGCTGTTGCCGCTGATCTGGGTCAACCGCAGTCTGGACAGTCCGGGCCACTGAGTCGCCGCGTCGGTCAATGAAATTGCATGCGGTGTGCTGAACCGAAAGGCAGCGCGCCGCCAGAAACGAGAGGAAGTCAGCCTTGTCCTGTTTGCAGGTTGAAAATGTCAGCTGCCGTTACAACGGCCGCAATGTGCTGGAGCAGCTCTCCCTGACGGTGGCAGACAACGAGATCGTCTGCCTGCTGGGGGCGAGCGGCTGCGGCAAAACCACGCTGCTCAAGGCCATCGCCGGGCTGCTGCCGTTGGCAGAGGGCTCGATTCGCCTCGGCGATACCCTGCTCGACGGGCCCGGTGCCAGCGTGCCACCCGAGGCGCGCAATATCGGGATGATCTTTCAGGATTACGCCCTCTTTCCCCACCTGACGGTGGCCGACAACGTCGGTTTCGGGCTGACCAAACTCGACCGCAGTGCCCGCCAGCAGCAGGTAGACGAGGCACTGGCGCTGGTCAATCTGCAGGGGCTGGGGGATCGCTATCCGCACCAGCTCTCCGGCGGCCAGCAGCAGCGGGTAGCCATCGCCCGGGCGCTGGTGTGCAAGCCACGGCTGATGCTGCTGGATGAGCCCTTCTCCAACATCGATACACAGGTGCGTATGAAGCTGATCCTCGAGATCCGCGCCCTGCTCAAGCAGCAGGGGATCGGCGCCATCTTCGTCAGCCACAGCAAGGAGGAGGCGTTTGCCTTCGCCGATCGGCTGGCGCTGTTTCGCGCCGGTCACATCGAGCAGGTGGGCCTGCCGGAGCAGCTCTATCGCCGCCCGCAAAATCGCTTCGTGGCGGAGTTTCTCGGCGGGGTCAACTATCTGGCTGCCGAGGTGGTGGACAGCCACTGCGTGCAGACGGCGCTCGGGGTCATCTGTGGCAGCGAGCCTCATGGCCGCGCGGTGGGCGAGCAGTTGCAGCTGATGCTCAGACCCCAGCAGTTGTTGCTGGAGAGCGCCGCAGATGGCGAGCTCAAGGTGGTGGAGCAGCAGTTCCTCGGCCACCACTGCCGGGTGCTGTTCGAGTGTGGCGATCTGCAGCTGGAGGCGAGCATTGGCGAGCCCCTTGATGGGATGCGGGCACGGATCAAGGTTGCCCCCCATGGGTTGGTGTTGTTTGACCCTTTGCCCTGAACGCGTGATATCGTCGTGAAATCAAAGAACTGGATCCACTCTGGTTTATAATCGCGCAACGCAAATAGCCCGTAACGCTAACGCCTACTCAGGGGAGAGATATATGAAAGCCCAAGCCGGGATCTGCGCAGAGCCGAATCTGCACGCCCTCTATCTGATGTTCAATCGCACAGGCGATGCCGCCGAACTGGTCGGCCGTCTGGCCAAACTGCCCGCCCTGTGGCAGGCGGTGGCTGCCGATTTCCCCGATGCCGGGTTCAGCGGTCTGGTTGCCGTTGGCGCCGATGCCTGGGATGGTCTCTACCCTGCCGCCCGTCCGCCCCAGTTCCGCAGCTTTATGGCGCAATCCGCCAACGGTCAGGAAGCCCCCAACACCCCGTTTGATCTCTTTATTCAGCTGCGCGCCGATCGGGTGGATGTGCTGCACCACGCCGGTCACCGTGTGATGGCGCTGCTGGCCGGACTGGTAGAGCTGGCTGAAGAGGTGCGCGGTTTCCGCAACCTGGATTTCCGTGACCTGACCGGTTTCGTTGATGGCACCGAGAACCCGCAGGATGAACACCGTGCCGAAGTGGCGTTGCTGGCCGATGGCGAGTTTGCCGGTGGCTCCTATATTCACGTCCAGCGCTGGGTCCACGCCATGAGCGACTGGGAGAAGCTGGCGCAGAAAGAGCAGGAAGACATTATCGGTCGCACCAAGCCCGACAATATCGAGTATGAGTCTGCTGCCAAGCCGTTGACCGCCCACATCAAGCGGGTCAACCTCAAGACCCCGAAAGGGGAGTCCATGGAGATCCTGCGCCAGAGCATGCCCTGGGGCACCATGACCGAGCAGGGGCTCTACTTCATCTCCTGCTGCCGCACACCGCAGCACTTCAACGCCATGCTGGCCAGCATGTACAAGGGGGAGGGCAGCCACTTCGACCACCTGCTGCGCTTCACCAAGGCCGTGACCGGCGCGGCTTTCTTCGCCCCATCGGAGGGTTTTCTGATGGCGCAGGGCAAATAAGCCCGCCTGACGAAGCTGCAGAAAACAAAAATCCCGGCCTTGGCCGGGATTTTTCGTTCTGGCGTGACCGCTATGACGCGGTAGCGGCCATTACGGCGTCTGTTCGAACAGCTCGAGGGCGGAGAGATAGAGCTCTTCGATATCGGTGTCGCTGGTCGGGGTGATGAAGATGGTGTCATCACCGGCGATGGTGCCGAGGATCCCCTCTGCCTTGCCGAGGGAGTCGAGCAGGCGGGCGATCAGCTGGGCAGCGCCCGGGCTGGTGTGGATCACCACCAGTGCGCCGTTGTGATCGACGTCCAGCACCAGATTCTTGAGCGGGCTGGAGGTGGTGGGCACGCCCAGTTCCACCGGCAGGCAGTAGACCATCTCCATCTTGGCATTGCGAGTGCGAACGGCGCCGAAGCGGCTCAGCATGCGCGATACCTTGGACTGGTTGATGTTCTCGAAGCCCAGCTCTTGCAGGGCGGTGACGATTTCTGCCTGGGAGCCAAAGCGCTCTTCTTTCAGCAAGGCTTTAAAGGCCTTGGCCAGTTTTTCTTGCTTGTCGTTGTGTTTCATCTTGGTCTCACGAATGAGGAGGTGTGGCGGCCTGTGCGATACAGGCGGCAGATACGAACAGCGTGGCCATTTTGCATTCATATGCCGTTTTTTGCAAGGAAGCGGCGCTTGTTCTGCATATTGATTCAAAAATGGCTTGCATCAACCTTTATTAGGGATAGAATCGGGATGAAATTTTGAAAACTTATTCAATTGGGCTGTATGGGTATTGAATTAATAGGTATCGAGAAGTCCTGGCACAAGGTGCCGGTTCTGCAACAGGTCAGCTTTCGAACATCCCCCGGTGAAACCTTGGTGTTGCTGGGCCCGAGCGGTGCTGGCAAGAGTTCCCTGCTACGGATGATGAACCTGCTGGATACCCCGGATGCGGGTGTTCTGCGGATTGGTGAAAGTGAATTTTCTTTCCCGAACTCCCTCTCTGCTGCCGAATTCAACCGCCAGTCCCAACTGCTGCGTCGCAAGGTGGGCATGGTGTTCCAGCAGTACAATCTCTGGCCACATCTCACTGTGATGGAGAATCTGATTGAAGCGCCGGTCAAGGTGCTTGGCATGAGCAAGGAGGCCGCCATCGAGAAGGGGGCCTTCCTGCTGGCCCAGCTGCAACTGGCCGACAAGCGCGATGCCTGGCCGGCACGTCTCTCCGGCGGTCAGCAGCAGCGGGTGGCCATTGCCCGTACCCTGATGATGGACCCGGAAGTGTTGCTGTTTGACGAGCCGACTGCTGCCCTCGATCCCGAGATCACCAAGGAGGTGGCCGAGATCATCCGCAACCTGAGCCAGACCGGCATTACCCAGGTGGTGGTGACCCACGAGGTTGACTTTGCCCGCAAGGTGGCCAGTCAGGTGATTTATCTGGAGAAGGGGCGGATCATCGAGTCCGGCACCGCTGCCATTTTCCAATCCCCGCAAACCAGCCGGTTTGCCGAATTCTTGATGCATTGATATTGAATCGATAAGGAAGCTGTCATGAAAAAGAGTCTGTTGTTGGTTGCTGCCATGGGCCTGTTGAGTACCTCCGTCATGGCCAAAGAGATCAAGTTCGCCACCGAGGCCACCTACGCGCCGTTCGAATACCTGGATGACAAGAACGAGTTTCAGGGTTTTGACATCGATCTGGCGCGCGCCATCTGCGAGCAGGCCAAGCTGGAGTGCAGCTTCCATAACCAGGCCTTTGACAGCCTGATCCCCAGCCTCAAATTCCGTCGCTATGATGCCGCCATTGCCGCCATGGACGTGACCCCGGAGCGCTCCGCTCAGGTCGATTTCTCCGACATCTATTACGAGAACTCTGCCGTATTCGTCGCCAAGAAAGGGGCCTTCAAGGGGCCGGAAGAGATGGTCGACAAGACAGTCGGTGTGCAGAACGGTACCTCTCACCAGTCCTATCTGGTGGATAACTGGGTGAGCAAGGGCCTGCTGACCGTGCCGTACGCCAGCTACCAGAGCGCCTTCCTCGACATGATGAATGGCCGTACCGACGGTGTCTTTGCCGATACTGCAGTTGCTGCCGACTGGCTGAAGCAGCACAAGGAGTATGCGGTGGTGGGGGCGCCGGTGACCGATGCCAAGTACTTCGGTACCGGCTTTGGCATCGCGGTCGCCAAGGGCAATCAGGAGCTGCTGACCCAGCTGAACAAGGGGCTGGCCGAGATCAAGGCCAACGGCACCTATCAGAAAATCTTCGACAAATACTTCGCGCAGTAAGCCATGTTGAGCCTGTTGTTGGATGCAGCCTGGATGACCCTCGGGCTGGCCTTGGCATCACTGGTCGGGGGCATGGTATTGGCACTGGCGTTCAGTGCCGCCGAGCTCAGCAAGCAGCGTGCGCTGGTGTGGCCGGTGGCCACCCTGACCACGCTGATCCGTGGCCTGCCCGAGTTGCTGGTGGTGCTGTTCATCTACTTCGGCTCGACCCAGGTGCTGTTCCTCCTCACTGGCGAGTATGTGGAGTTCAGCCCGTTCGCCTGTGGCGTGCTGGCGCTCTCCCTGCTGTTCGCCAGCTATGCGACCCAGACCCTGCGGGCAGCGCTCAATGCGGTGCCTTCAGGTCAACGGTTGGCGGCGATGGCGCTGGGTCTTGGCAAGAGCCACATCTTCTTTCGCATCGTGTTGCCGCAGGCGTGGCGTCATGCCCTGCCGGGCCTCGGCAACCAGTGGCTGGTGTTGCTGAAAGATACTGCGCTGGTGTCGCTTATCGGGGTGAACGAGATGATGCGTCAGGCGCAGATGGCCTCGGCCAGTACCTATGAGCCTTTCACCTGGTATGCCGCCGCGGCCCTCATCTATCTGGCTATCAGTCTGGTGAGCGAGTACGGCCTCGGGCTGGCTGCCCGCTACACCCGCCGCTACGGAGGCTAACTGATGCAAGAGTATCTCGTTACGTTGCTGGGCGGCCTTGTCACCACGCTGGAGCTGACCCTGTTCAGCCTGCTGCTGGGGATTGTGTTGGCGGCCCTGATGACCTGGGTGCTGGAGCTGCGCCTGCCGGTAGCGACCCAGCTGGTGCAGCTGTGGGTGCTGCTCTTTACCGGTACGCCGCTGCTCATTCAGATCTTCCTGATTTACTACGGGCCGGGTCAGTTTGAGTGGCTGAAAGCCAGCCCGCTCTGGCCGCTGCTCAAGCAGCCCTGGTTCTGCGCCGTGCTGGCGCTGGGCCTCAACACGGCGGCCTACTCCACCCGGTTGTTCAAGGGGGCGCTCGATGCCATCCCGGCTGGTGAGGTGGAGGCGTGTCGTGCGCTTGGCTTTAACGGCCGCCAGACCTTGTGGATGAAGGTGCGCCATGCCGCCCGTCATCTGGTGCCTGCCTACTCCAACGAGGTGATCCTGGTGCTCAAGGGGAGCTCCCTCGCCAGTACCATCACCATCATGGACATCATGGGGCTGGCGCAGGGGTTGAACGCTCAGACCTACGATACCCTGGCGGTGTTCGGGGTGGCTGGCGGGCTTTATCTGGCGATGAACGGATTGTTAACAATTGGTTTTCGCTGGTGTGAAAAACGGGCGCTGGCATTCCAATCCTGAGACCCTCAGATCTACCTCTTTATGGTAAGGAGAAGTGCAGAAAAACTGTGCTTCTCCTCCAACTTTTTGTATTTCCCTCCAATTTTTGCTCCCGCATGTTTCGTGGCTCACAGAACCCGTGACTGCAACTGTTATCAGATTGTTTTTTATGGGGGGATCCATTAAGGTTGGGCGCACAACAACAAACAACCTTAAACCTACGCTTAAACATGGAGTTGATCATGAAAGTTGCCGTTCTGGGTGCCGCTGGTGGCATCGGTCAAGCCCTCGCTCTGCTGTTGAAAAACCGTCTGCCGGCTGGCTCCGAGCTGAGCCTGTATGACATCGCCCCGGTTACTCCGGGTGTGGCCGTTGACCTCAGTCATATTCCTACCGACGTCGCCATCAAGGGCTTCTGCGGTGAAGATCCGACTCCTGCGCTGGTTGGGGCCGATGTGGTGCTGATCTCCGCCGGTGTGGCACGCAAGCCGGGGATGGATCGCTCTGACCTGTTCAATATCAACGCCGGTATCGTCAAGAATCTGGTCGAGAAGTGCGCGGCCACTTGCCCGAAAGCACTGATCGGCATCATCACCAACCCGGTCAACACCACTGTAGCCATCGCCGCCGAAGTGCTGAAGAAAGCCGGTGTCTATGACAAGCGTCGCCTGTTCGGTGTCACCACCCTGGACGTGATCCGCGCCGAGACCTTCGTGGCCGCCGCCAAAGGGTTGAACATCGACAAGGTACGCGTCAATGTGATCGGTGGTCACAGTGGCGTGACCATTCTGCCGCTGCTCTCCCAGATTGAAGGCGCCTCCTTCACCGCTGAAGAAGTGGCAGCCATGACCAAGCGCATCCAGAATGCCGGTACCGAAGTGGTAGAAGCCAAGGCCGGTGGTGGTTCTGCGACCCTCTCCATGGGTCAGGCGGCTTGCCGTTTCGGTCTCTCCCTCATCAAGGGTCTGCAGGGCGAAGCCAACGTTGTCGAGTGCGCCTACGTGGAAGGCAACGGCGAGCACGCCACCTTCTTCGCGCAGCCGGTACTGCTGGGCAAGAACGGCGTCGAAACCGTACTGGATTACGGCAAGCTGAGCGCCTTCGAGCAGGAAGCGATGGAAGGCATGCTGGCTACCCTGAAAGCCGATATCCAGCTGGGTGTCGATTTCGTCAAGTAAGCGGGTCAACCGTGCCAACAAGGGAGCTTCGGCTCCCTTTTGTATTGATGAGATCCGCCCGGCAGGCTAAGGGGATGGGGCTTGGTGCCGATAACAGAGTGCAGCAGGAGATCCTTATGATGAAACCCCTTACCCTACTCATTCTTGTCGGTGCATTCACCGCGCCCCTCTATGGTGCCGAAGCGATATCGGCTGCCGTATCGAGCGATGCGCCTGCAGCAACTGCATCGGTACCGACTACAAGCAGTGCTGCGGTGGCAACGGCGCCTGTCTCTGCTGCTACGCCAGCGCCCTCTGAGGCCGTCCCCGTCTTGCTTCCGGCCGAGCCGGTCACTCCCGTTGCCAGCAGTGGCGAGGGGGCCGCGCCGCTGCCAAAACCGGCGGAGTCTGCCGCTGTGGTGGCGCCTCCCGCACCTCTGGCCGCAGGCGAGTTGCAGGCGGTGCCGCTCTATCGTCAGGACGAGCTGCTCAACTGGATTGAGCAGGGGCGCCACCTCACTCAGGTGAAGCAGGATCGCTGTCAGCTGACGCAGGATATCGAAGCTCGCGCCTCGGTGATGAAGATCCCGGCCTATCAATTCCTCTGGGGGGATATGCTGGCGTGGGGTGTCTGCACCAAGTCCAATGCCGAGCTTGGCGTGCAATATATGTGGGAGGCGGCCAATCAGGGGTTGGCACCGGCGCTGGAGCAGCTGGGTCGCTACTACTGGAAAGGAACCCTGGTGCAGAAGGATCTGGTGCGAGCCGAGACCCTGATGCGCGAGGCAGCCAGCCTCGGTTTTCTGCGGGCTCGCATCGAGTGGGTCGAGATGCTGTTGCAGGGGATGGGCAGTCCGCTCGATTATGAGGACGCCTATCGCTGGCTCCATGGCTCCGTCATAGGTGACAAGGTGCTGCACCAGAAGGCGGCGAGTCTGCTCAACCGTCTTGGCAACAGGATGCCGGCCAACGTGGTGGCCCGCGCCAAGGCGATGCACTGATCCAAAAAAATGACCCACAGATCAGCACCTGTGGGTCCGGTTCCAGCCGCCGTGCCATGACAGGCCGGAACCTCCCTCTGTTATATGGCTGCCCGCGCTTTAGAGATCTTGGTGGGGGCCAAAAACTTCGTAATGGAGCTGCCCCGTTGGTACCCCAGCCGCCAGCAGCTGCCGCTTGATCTCTTGCATGAAGCCGACAGGGCCACAGAAGTAGTAGTGGGCCTGCGACGTGATGCGCTCCTTCACGGCAGTCAGATCCATGGTGCCGGCCAGGTCGTAATCTTCACCCTGTACATCGCTGGCCTCCGGCTCCCGATACCAGACCCGGCTCAGCAAGTTGGGATGCTGGCGGGATTTTTGCTGAATATCCTCCCGGAAGGCGTGTACAGCACCCTGTTCGCAGGCGTGTAGCCAGGTGATATCAGCCTGATGGCCGCTCGCCAGCAGCTGGTTGAGCATGCTCATCATCGGTGTCACGCCGACACCGGCGGAGAGCAGTACCACCGGGGTCTGGCTGTCGGCTTTCAGGTAGAAATCGCCGGTGGGGGGCATCACTTCGATCTTGTCACCCGCCTGCAGGTGATCGTGCAGCAGGTTGGAGACCTGACCCTGTGGCTCGCGTTTGACGCTGATGCGGTAATCCTGTCCATTGGGTGCATCGGAGAGGGAGTATTGGCGGATTTCCTGATATTCTAGCTCGGGGTGAACCAGCTTGATGCTGAGGTATTGGCCCGGTTTGAAGGTCAGTACCGGCTTGCCATCTTCCGGCGCCAGCAGGAAGGAGGTGATGAGGTCGCTCTCGGCTCGCTTCTCCTTGATGATGAAGGTGCGGGTACCTTGCCAGCCGCCATCCTGATTGGCCTTCTCCTGATAGATCTCCCGCTCGCGGCCGATGAAGATGTCGGCCAGCACGCCATACGCCTTGCCCCATGCCTCCAGCACCTCGTCGGTGACCGCACTTCCGCCCAATTCTTTGAGCGTGGCCAAGAGATGACTACCTACAATGTGATATTGTTCCGGCTGGATCAGGAATCCGGTATGTTTGTGCGCAATCCGCTCGACTGCACCGGCGAGAGCCCCCAGATTGTCGATATTCTTGGCATACGCGGCGACTGCATTGAACAGGGCCAGCGGCTGGCCGCCACTTCGTTGGTGGGCAAGGTTGAAGATATCTTTCAGCTCCGGGTTATGGCTGAACATCCGCTGGTAGAAGTGCTGGGTGAGGGCAGGGCCTGCCGATTCGAGCAGCGGAATGGTGCTTTTGATGACGGCAACGGTGGTTTGATCTAGCATAGGGGCCTCGTTCTAATTGAACATATAAAATGTCATTTAATAAGTGGCATCCTAGATGTTTATTTGATTTGAATCAATACTCCACTTTTCGCATCGCGCTAATCAGGTTTTATGAGACTAACCAGTTATACAGATTTTGGATTGAGAGCCCTGCTCTATCTTGCCACCCTGCCGGAAGGGGAGTTGTCGAGCGTTGCCAAGGTATCGGCCCTGTATGGCGTTTCCCGCAACCACATGGTGAAGGTGGTCAATCAGTTGGTGAAGCTGGGCTATCTGCAATCCCAGCGGGGCAAGAATGGCGGTATTCGCATGGCTTGCGATCCCGCCACCATCAATATCGGGCAGGTGATCAGGGCGCTGGAAGGCAATCTGGACGGCATTGACTGCGGCTCGCCCGCTTGCCACATCGTCTCTGTCTGTCTGCTCAAGAGTGCGCTGAAAGAGGCGATGGATGCGTTTCTGGCGGTGATGGACAGCTATACGCTGCAAGACCTGCTGGCCAACCGTGACGAGCTACAGAGGGTGTTTGGCGAGTTGATCCCGACGCTGGTGCTGGAGCCGGATGATGAAGATGAACAGTGACGATGAGCAATAGAAAAGGGCTGCCACTGGCAGCCCTTTTTCAATCTTGTGAATCCGACTCCGCTCGGTACGATGCCGGCATAATCCGCGCCATCTTCACCATGTTGTTCTCCACATCGAGGATCTCGATAGGATAACCGGCCAGCCGGATCCCGATGTTGGGCTGGGGGATCTCTTCCAGATATTCGAGGATCAGGCCGTTGAGGGTACGCGGGCCGTCGATGGGCAGGTGCCAGTTCATCTCTTTGTTCAGCTCACGAATATTGGCTGAGCCTTCGACCAGATAAGAACCATCTGACTGGGGATGGATCTCGTCGCTCGGCGCTGGCGTCATGGAGGTGGTGAAGTCGCCGACGATCTCTTCCAGAATGTCGTCCAGAGTGATTAGCCCCTGAATGTCGCCGTATTCATCGACGATCAGGCCAATTCGCTCCTTGTTGCGCTGGAACTTGGCCAGCTGCACGTTGAGCGGCGTACCTTCCGGAATGAAGTAGATCTCGTCTACTTCCCGCAACAGACTCGATTTGTTGAACTGGTCCCTGGCTACCAGCCGCAGGGCATCGCGCGCGTGCAAAAAGCCGACAACGTCGTCGATATTGTCGCGATAGAGGAGGATCTTGGTGTGAGCGCAGTGGGCCAGCTGGCGCTGGATGCTCTTCCAGTCATCGTTGATGTCGATGGCGTAGATATCGCTACGCGGCACCATGATGTCTTCGACCAGCATCTTGTCGAGATCCAGAATACTCAGCAGCATCTCCTGATGACGCTGGGGGATCAGGTTACCCGCCTCATTGACTATGGTGCGCAGCTCCTCGGTGTTGAGGGAGTCATCCTTGTTGGGATTGATCTTCAGCATCTTGAGCAGGCCGCTGGTGATGCCGTTGATCAGCCAGACCAGCGGTGAGAGCGGCACCATCAGCCCCTTGAGGATCCAGGAGGCGGGATAGGCGATCTTCTCCGGAAACATGGCGGCCAGGGTCTTGGGGGTCACTTCACCGAATACCAGTACCACCAGGGTCAGGCCGAAGGTGGCAATGGCGACCCCGAGATCACCAAACAGCCGGATACAGACGATGGTGGCGATGGCGGAGGCGAGGATATTGACCAGATTGTTGCCGATCAGGATCAGCCCCAGCAGGCGATCGGGGCGGGCGAGCAGTTGCTCGACGCGACGTGCGGCTTTGTGTTTGGTCTGTGCCAGATGCCGCAGTTTGTAGCGGTTGATGGACATCAGGCCGGTTTCGGCACTGGAGAAAAAGGCGGAAAGAAGGATCAAGATAACGAGAACAATCAGTAATGTACTCGTTGAGATGCTGTCCAAAAAGGGCTCCTGTTGGATGGTATGGCTAAAAGAGTATAGGTGTCAGCTCAACAGCACTTCTTTGACGAAGCGGCTGCCAAAGTAGGCAAGAGTCAGGATGAAGCTGCCGATCAGACTGAGCGTGATGACTTTGCGGCCGCGCCAACCATAGGTGTGATGACCCCACAGCAGCAGAACGTAGACACACCATGCCAGGATGGAGAGCACTGCCTTGTGGGATTTGCCCTGGGCGAACATATCTTCGAGGAAGAAGAGGCCGGAGGCGATGGAGAGTGTCAGCAGCAGCACTCCCGCAGAGATCAACTGAAACAGCCGTTTTTCCACTGTCATCAGTGGCGGCATGGCTGGCAGGTTACTGATTTTTCGAGATTTTAGTTGCTTGTCCAGACAGGCGAGCTGCAGCGCAAACAGACAGGCGATCATCAATACCGAGTAGGCCATCAGGGCGAGGCCGATGTGCAGCAACAGCTGGGGATGGGCCTCCAGATGGGTTATGTAGCGACCCGGGATCAAGGCGCTGGCAGCCAGCAACAGGGCCGAGAAGCTATAGACTACCGGCAGCAGGATCCAGCCGTTGAAGCGGCGGGTTACGCATGTCATGAAGCAACTGATGATGAGGCTGACCAGCGAGGCAACGTTGAGCATGCTCAGGTTCTGGCCGTAACTCTGTAATACCTCTGAACCGAGGGCGCTGGCGTGGGCGATCAGGGCCAATCCGATACAGGCAAACAGGGAGCGCTGTCCCACCGGCTTGGCGCTCAGTAACAGATGCAGGGAGGCGATGATGGCCAGCAGATAAAACGCCAGGGCCAGAACAGAGATTACGATCATAACCAGGTCGTTGTTGCACAAGCTTTTGAGGGTAAGAGGGGCAGTATACCTTGCACGAGAAGTGCTCGCCAGTTGTGCAACGGCCGATCTGCCCATATATAGGGTATAGGGAGAAGCTCCCTGCTGCTGCGGTGCGGTGAATAATCGTCCTCGCGCCCGCTCTGGGTTATAATGCCCCCAATTTATTACGCCAAGAACCGGAATCCGTCATGTTTGAGAATTTGACTGAACGACTCTCGCGCACCTTGCGCAATGTCAGTGGCCGTGGTCGCCTGACCGAAGACAATATCAAGGAAACCCTGCGCGAAGTCCGCATGGCGCTGCTCGAGGCGGATGTCGCCCTGCCGGTCGTGCGGGATTTCGTCGCGCGTGTCAAAGAGCGCGCAGTCGGGCAGGAGGTGGCCAAATCCCTGAGCCCGGGCCAGGCATTCATCAAGATTGTGCACGGTGAACTGGTCACCGTAATGGGGGAGGCCAACGAACAGCTCAACCTGGCTGCCCAGCCGCCCGCCATCATCCTGATGGCCGGTCTGCAGGGTGCCGGTAAGACAACCACGGTTGGCAAACTGGCCAAGCTGCTCAAAGAGCGCAGCAAGAAGAAGGTGCTGGTGGTCAGTGCTGACGTTTATCGCCCTGCGGCGATCAAGCAGCTGGAGACCCTGGCCAGCGACATCGGTGTCGACTTCTTCCCGAGCGATGCCAGCCAGAAGCCGGTCGATATCGCCACCGCCGCCATCGATCAGGCGCGCAAGAAATTCTATGACGTGGTGATCGTCGATACTGCCGGTCGTCTGCACGTTGATAGCGAGATGATGGCCGAGATCCAGGATCTGCATGCCACCATCAAGCCGGTCGAGACCCTGTTCGTGGTGGATGCCATGACCGGTCAGGATGCCGCCAACACCGCCAAGGCGTTCAACGAAGCGCTGCCGCTTACCGGTGTGATCCTCACCAAGGCGGATGGCGACGCCCGTGGTGGTGCCGCGCTGTCGGTACGTCACATCACCGGCAAGCCGGTCAAGTTTATCGGTATGGGTGAAAAGACCGATGCGCTGGAGCCGTTCCACCCGGATCGTCTCGCCTCCCGTATCCTCGGTATGGGCGATGTGCTCTCTCTGATCGAGGAAGTTGAGCGCAACGTCGATAAAGAGAAAGCGGCCAAGCTGGCCAGCAAGGTCAAGAGTGGCAAAGGCTTCGATCTGGAAGATTTCCGCGAGCAGCTGGCCCAGATGCGCAACATGGGCGGCATGATGGGGATGCTCGACAAGCTGCCCGGCATGTCCGGGCTGCCGGATAACGTTAAAGATCAGATGGATGACAAGCTCACCGTGCGGATGGAGGCCATCATCAGCTCCATGACGCCGAAGGAGCGCGCCCACCCCGATCTAATCAAGGGTTCCCGCAAACGCCGTATCGCAGCAGGCTCCGGCATGCAGGTGCAGGATGTGAACAAGCTGCTCAAGCAGTTCACCGAGATGCAGCGCATGATGAAGAAAATGTCCGGCAAGGGCGGCATGCGCAAGATGATGAGCCAGATGAAGAACATGATGCCCCCCGGGTTCGGTGGCGGTCGCGGCCCGTTCTGATCCGGCCTGCGTGTTGATGGGGGGTCTGCAGTTGCAGGCCCCTTTTCATTGCCGCTCTGCGCAAAAAATGGCTGGCTTGGTTGCAATTATTACGAATCCAAGTAGAATTACGCGGCTTATTTTAAGCTAGGGTCCGCGTGTTTGCGGGCCTTGTTCATTAGATGTTAATGAGGACGATATGGTAACCATTCGTTTACAACGTGGTGGCGCGAAAAAGCGTCCGTTCTACCAGGTAGTAGTTTCTGACAGCCGTTGCGCCCGTGACGGTCGCTTCATCGAGCGCGTTGGTTTCTTCAACCCGGTTGCTGCTGGTCAAGCTGAAAAGCTGAACCTGGACCTGGCTCGTATCGAGCATTGGGTTGCTACTGGTGCCGCTGTTTCTGACCGCGTTGCCAAGCTGATCAAAGACGCTAAAAAAGCTGCTTAATCAGCCCAACGGTAAGGAGTTAAGGTGGAAAAACCTGTAGTTCTGGGCACCCTGGGTACCGTTTATGGCATCAAGGGCTGGCTTAAAGTGAACTCCTTCACCGATGTTGCCGAAGCGATTTTCGATTACAACCCCTGGCTGATTAATCAGAACGGGGCGTGGCGTGAAATTCGGGTTTCATCCTGGAAACGTCACAACAAGGGTCTGATCTGCAAACTCGATGGTATCGATGTGCGCGAAGATGCCCTGGCATTGACCAATGTCGAGATTGGCGTACCCGCCGATCTGTTGCCTGCGTTGCCTGAAGGTGAGTTCTACTGGCGTGACCTGATTGGTTGCTCCGTGGTGACCACCAAGGGATACGACCTGGGCAAGGTGACCGAATTGATGGAAACCGGCTCCAACGATGTGTTGGTGGTTGAGGCCAATGTAAAAGATGCCTTTGGTGCAAAGGAGCGGTTGATTCCGTTCTTGGAAGAGCAGGTGATCAAGAATATTGATCTGACTGCTCGAACAATCGAAGTTGATTGGGATCCTGGTTTCTAGTTTCCCGCGCTAACACGGGTGCCGGAGGTTTCTTATGTGGATTGGGGTTATTAGCCTCTTCCCTGAAATGTTCCGAGCCATTACCGAGCACGGGGTAACGGGTCGGGCCGTCAAGAGTGGCTTGCTGCAGATTGAGTGCTGGAACCCCCGGGAGTTTACCCACGACAAACACCGTACGGTCGATGATCGTCCTTATGGTGGTGGGCCCGGCATGTTAATGATGGTTCAGCCGCTGCGTGACGCGATTCATGCAGCCAAGCAAGCAGCGGGAGACGGGGCGAAAGTCATCTATCTCTCTCCTCAGGGACGCAAGCTGACTCAAGCGGGCGTAACCGAGTTGGCGACGAATCAGAAACTGATTCTGGTAGCCGGTCGATACGAAGGTATCGATGAACGCGTGATACAAACCGAAGTCGACGAAGAGTGGTCTATCGGGGATTACGTGTTAAGTGGTGGCGAGTTGCCTGCCATGACCCTGATCGATGCGGTTTCGCGTCTGGTCCCCGGGGTTTTGGGTGATCAGGCCAGTGCCGAGCAAGACTCCTTTACGGATGGCTTGCTGGATCATCCCCACTACACTCGGCCGGAGGTGTTGGATGGATTGGCGGTGCCCGAGGCGCTGACAAGCGGCAATCACGAAGTGATTCGACGCTGGCGTCTCAAGCAGTCGCTCGGACGAACCTGGCAAAGAAGGCCGGAACTTATTAACAACCTAGCTCTGACTGACGAGCAAGAATCACTTCTTGCCGAGTATGTCCGCGAAGTGCGTGACAGCGTTAAGTAGAGTTTTCAGTTTATCCTAGGTAAGGAAAGACAATGAGCAAGATTATTCAGCAGCTTGAACAAGAGCAACTGCGTACCGACATCCCGGCTTTTGCCCAGGGCGACACTGTACGTGTTCAAGTTCGTGTTAAAGAAGGTGGTAAAGAGCGTCTGCAGGCTTTCGAAGGCATCGTTATTGCCAAGCGTAACCGCGGTCTGCACTCTGCTTTCACCGTTCGCAAGATCTCCAACGGCGAAGGTGTTGAGCGTGTATTCCAGACTCACTCTCCGCTGATCCACAGTGTAGAACTGAAGCGTCGTGGTGATGTTCGCCGCGCCAAACTGTACTACCTGCGCAACCTGTCCGGCAAAGCTGCTCGTATCAAAGAGAAGCTCAACTAATTCGATTCGAATTGGTGTCGATATGTCGGCAAATAGCTCGACAGGTAGTGAAAAGGCTCGCCAATGGCGAGCCTTTTTTGTATCCGTCTATTGGCTCTCTGGTTGCCGTTACTGGATGACCCGTACCACCGAGTTGTCTCGCCCGAAGGGGCCTGGCACATAGTCATCCGCTGCCCAGTCATTCTCGTAGAGGGTCTCCCCTGCCGGGGTGATGAGCTGGTAGCAATATTCGAAGTACCCAGGGCCGTCGGTCGGCAGATTGAGGGTGGCTTTGAACTCACCGCTCTTCATGCGTTTCAGCTCGACCGGTTGCCACTGGGTGAACTCGCCGATCAGCATCACCTGTTCCGCTCCTGCAGCCGCCTCTTTCTCTACGGCAAAGGTCACCTTGACCTCGGGCTTGGACTTCAAAAACTGTTTGATCAGTGGCATGACGCCTCCTTGTCTGTGAGTTAAAAATGGCTCCTGTCTATTTTTATACCACCATATGACAAAGATGTTGATAAGGCAGATCAAGTCGGCAAGGCAAAATAGCGTTGCAGCAAACTGTGGGTGAAGTCGATCTTGAGATAGAAGCCGCGCGGCAGGGTCATGATGGGTTGACCATCGCGGCCGATGGCGCGAGTCAGCGCCTTGTTGTTGGCCGCCTTGGGCCGCAGTTGCATCACCTGGCCGTGGCGTGCGCTGATCTGCTCCACTTCTCCCAGCACTATCATGTCCATCAGCTCCTCCCAGTCCTGACGCAGTAGCCGATCTTCCTCTTCATTCGGGCTCCACATCAGCGGCATGCCGACCCGCCGCTCGCCAACCGGGATCTCCCGACTTCCTTCCACCGGGATCCAGAGCACCCGGGAGAGCTTGTTGCGCACGTTGGACTCCTCCCAGCGCTGGCCGCTGACGCCGATCAGCGGGGCGACACAGACGAAGGTGGTCTCCAGCGGCTTGCCTTGAGGATCCACGGGGATCGTCTTGAGTTCGATCCCCAGCTCCGGGAAGTCCTGTTCCGGCTTGCTCCCTGCGCTGGCCCCCAGTTGCAGCTCGATCAACTGACCGACCCACCCCTTGTCACGGCGCAGATCGTTGGGCACCGCGACGCCAGCCTCGGCGGCCAGCTGCGCCAGCGTGAAGCCAGCCATGGCATAGGCGCGGCTCAATAACTCCTGCTCGGATTGGGGATTGCTTGGCATGTTTGGCTCCATCTTGCTCGCCATATTCTAACAGGGGAGGATCCCGAGAAGGATCGCTGTTTTTATAACCGATCCTGAGTGGATAAGATCAAATGCAGAGAATTTGGGGGCCATCAGCTCATCGTGATGATTTTAAAGGGTTTTGTCTGTTTTATCGAGCAGTAAGCCAGGTCTGGTTTGACCTCGAAATAGTTGTCCAAGGGTTTGTGCATGATGTTACACACAGTTATCCACAGAAATCTTGGATAAGTGGATGAAAGTGGTTGGAGTCGCTGATATGTTACAAAAAATTGTGAATGCCACCCCATTTTCACAGGGTAAACGGGGTAGATATTGTGCCACTCCTGTGGATAATTTCGCCGCGGTGGATCTTTGAGCAGTTGAACTTGTTCACAATCCGGATCATGGATCTGACTCTTGGGGGAACATGGATCTAGATCCAGTTGTTTTATCTCAAGCTTATAAAAAATAATGATTTTTTATATTTTGTGTCGCGTGGTGATACGGAGGGGCACTTTTCGCGTACAGTTAAAAAGTACTGTATATACCCGTTTGCTAACAGCTTTATGCACAGCCTGGGTGGGCAACTTGGGGGCGCGGATCCTTGGATTTGTTTATAAGTATGTTTGAAATTGAAAGTTATTCATGAAACAGGGGATTCACTCCTTGTTTGCTGCCACGGAGTGAATGTGGAACAATCTCCTTATAGATTCAGCCTTTATAAGGTGATCACGTGATTGATGGCGACGGATTTCGTCCCAATGTCGGTATCGTGATCTGTAACCGTGAAGGACAAGTGTTGTGGGCTAAACGCTATGGGCAGCACTCCTGGCAGTTTCCGCAGGGGGGGGTTGATGATGGTGAAACGCCAGAGCAGGCCATGTATCGAGAGCTGTATGAGGAGATTGGCCTCAAGCCCGAAGATGTGACCATCATGGCCACCAGTCGTAACTGGCTAAAATACCGTTTACCCAAACGTCTTGTCCGCTGGGACAGTTCACCGGTCTGTATTGGCCAAAAACAAAAATGGTTCCTGTTACAGCTGAATTCGGGCAAGGAGTCGCGGATCCAGTTCGGCTGTCATGGCCATCCCGAATTTGACGACTGGCGTTGGGTCAGCTTCTGGTACCCGGTGCGTCAGGTCGTCTCGTTCAAGCGGGAGGTTTATCGCCGGGTCATGAAAGAGTTTGCCCCGCTGGCGATGCCAGTGCCGGCAGTGCAGGTCAACAAGAAGGATGGGCGACGCAATCGCGCCCGTTAAGGAGCACAGATTAGTTGTTAACGGAACTGAGACGTATCGTCGAGAGCATGGCCGAGGCCAATACCCTCGAGCAGGCCTTGCAGGCATTGGTGAGCCAGACCCGGCACGCCATGGCAGTGGACTGCTGCTCCGTCTATGTCTCGGAACCCGAGGTGCGCCGCTATCGCTTGGCGGCTACCGACGGCTTGGCCCCGTCCGCAGTCGGCAAGGTGACTCTGCCCTACGAGCAGGGCATCGTCGGTCTGGTGGGTCAGCGAGAAGAACTGATCAACCTGGCTGATGCCCCCGCGCATCCCAGCTTCAAATTCCTGCCCGATGTTGCCGAAGAGGCGTTCCGCTCCTTCCTCGGCGCTCCCATCATGCACCAGCGTCAGGTGGTTGGCATTCTGGTGGTGCAGCAGAAGGAGAGTCGCCGCTTCGATGAGGGTGAAGAGTCCTTCATGGTCACCCTGGCGGCCCAGCTGGCGGCGCGGATCGCTCAGGCGCAAGCCAAGGGGTGGTTGCAGAAGACCGACTGGAGCAAGCCACTGCGTGGTATTGCCGGTGCCAGCGGCATCGCCATGGCCAAGGCCTGGGTGTGGCGGCCCCGCAAAGCGCTCTCGTCCATTACCCCGCGCAAGGATGAAGACCATGCCAGCCAGCTGGCGCGGCTGGAGCTGGCGGTTGAGGAGGTGCGGCACGACTTGGAGAGTCTGGCGCTGCGTTTTCGCGAGAGCTACAGCCAGGATTCGGTGGCGATTTTCGATATCTACCTCCATCTGCTGAACGATCCCGGCTACATCAAGCCGATTCGCAACAAGGTGAGCAAGGAGCACTGGACTGCGGTCTCTGCGGTCAAGCTCATCAGTGATCGCTTGATCGAGCAGTTCAAGGGGATGAAGGATCCCTACTTGCAGGAGCGCTCCACCGACGTGAAGGATATTGCCCAGCGGCTGATCAGCCGACTGGTGCAGAATGAACCGGAACATATCTCCATCGGCGAGCCGGTGGTGCTGGTCGCCGACGAGGTGACAGCCACCATTCTGGCGGAAGTGCCCCGCGAGTATCTGACCGGGGTGGTCTCGCTCAAGGGGGGAACCAACTCCCATGCGGCCATTCTGGCCCGCGCCATGGGGGTGGCCGCCATCATGGGGGTAGATCTGCCCCTTGGTGACATCGGTGGTCGCATGCTGGTCGTCGATGGCTACAGCGGCGATCTCTTCATCGAGCCCAATCAGGTGATCCTGACCGAGTATCGTCAGCTGCTGAGCGAAGAGCGGGCGCTCGATACCCTGGTGCGCAGCGTCGACAACCTGCCATCCGAGACGGCCGACGGCACCAAGGTCTCTCTGCTGCTCAACGCCGGGCTCAGTGCCGATACCGAGATCTCCCTCAATCAGCTGGCGGACGGGGTCGGTCTCTATCGCACCGAGATCCCCTTTATGCTGCAGGAGAGCTTCCCCTCCGAGTGGGAGCAGACTGCCCGCTATCGCGGCATTCTGGAGACCTACCGCAACCGGCCGGTCTGCATGCGGACGCTGGATGTGGGCGGCGACAAGCCGTTACCCTATTTCCCCATCGTCGAGGAAAATCCCTTCCTTGGCTGGCGGGGGATCCGGATCACCCTGGATCACCCCGAACTGTTTCTGGTGCAGCTCAAGGCGATGCTGAGGGCCAGTGAAGGGCTGGACAATCTGGCCATCATGCTGCCGATGATCAGCAGCGTCAGCGAAATCAAAGCCTCCCGTCGTCTGCTGGATCAGGCGTGGCGGGAAGTGTCGGAAGAGGCGGCGAGCCGCGATGCGGTGATCCGCTACCCCAGCCTTGGGGTGATGATCGAGGTGCCCTCAGCCCTCTTTATTTTGCCGGAGATGGCGCCGCTCATCGACTTCTGGTCTGTGGGCAGCAATGACCTTACCCAGTACCTGCTGGCGGTGGATCGCAACAACTCCCGGGTTGCCAACATCTACGATGCCTTCCATCCTGCGGTGATCCGCGCCCTGCAACAGCTGGTTGATGCTTCCCACCGTTACCAGAAGCCGGTGTCGGTGTGTGGCGAGCTGGCCGGTGATCCGGTTGGTGTGTTGCTGCTGCTGGCCATGGGCTATCGCCGCTTCAGTATGAACACCCACAACATCGCTCGGATCAAGTACGTGCTGCGTCAATCCACCCTGAGCGAGTTGACCGAACTGATGGCCGATGGCCTCAAACATGACAACCCCCACGTACTGCGGGGCCTGTTTGCCCGCTATCTGGAGGAGCATGGTTTGGGCGGTTTGCTGCGAGCCGGTCATAAATCGAAACAGAGTGATTGATAATCATGCCTTGTCCCTGCTGACGAATGATCGGAAAATGCGGCTTTTATTTTGACTGGGGCCGCATATGCAGCACGATGGATATTGGGTTTTCTCGCAGATTGATCCCGTAGCATTCAGTTTGGGACCACTATCGGTACGCTGGTATGGTCTCATGTACCTGTTCGGTTTCGCGTTTGCCATGTGGCTGGCTGGCCGTCGCGCCGATGCACCGAACAGCGGCTGGACCCGCAACGAGGTATCGGATCTGCTGTTCTACGGTTTCCTCGGGGTGATCCTCGGTGGCCGTGTCGGTTACGTACTGTTCTACAACTTCGATCTCTTCCTCGCGGATCCCACCTATCTGTTCAAGATCTGGACCGGCGGTATGTCGTTCCACGGTGGGTTGATCGGGGTGATCACCGCGATGATCTGGTTTGCCCACAAGACCAAGCGCCACTTCTTCACCGTGGCCGACTTTGTGGCACCGCTAATTCCGTTCGGTCTCGGCGTTGGCCGGATCGGCAACTTCCTCAACGGCGAGCTGTGGGGCCGGGTCACCGATGTGCCCTGGGCCATCATCTTCCCGGAGGCTGGCCCCGAGCCGCGTCATCCCTCCCAGCTCTACCAGTTCGCACTGGAAGGGGTGGTGCTGTTCATCATCCTCAACCTGTTCTGGCGCAAGAATCCGCCGCGCGGTGCCATCTCCGGCATGTTCCTGCTGTTCTACGGCCTGTTCCGCTTCCTGGTGGAGTTTGTGCGCCAACCGGACAGCCAGCTCGGTCTCTACTTCCAGGAGATCAGCATGGGCCAGATCCTCTCCACCCCGATGATTATCGCCGGTGCCCTGATGATCTGGGCCGCCTACAAGCGTCCGCAGCTGTTCGGTAATGCCGTGAAGGAGGCGAAATAATGCGAGCTTATCTCGACCTGATGCAGAAAATCCTCGATGAGGGGACCGTCAAGTCTGACCGTACCGGCACCGGTACTGTCTCCCTGTTCGGCCATCAGATGCGCTTCAATCTGGCGGAGGGGTTCCCGCTGGTGACCACCAAGAAGTGCCACCTGCGTTCCATCATTCACGAGCTGCTCTGGTTCCTCAATGGGGATACCAATACCGCTTATCTGAAGGAAAATGGCGTCAGCATCTGGGATGAGTGGGCCGACGAGAATGGCGATCTGGGGCCGGTTTACGGCGCGCAGTGGCGCTCCTGGCCTGCGGCCGACGGGTCTGTCATCGACCAGATCCAGAAGGCGGTGGATGACATCAAGCACAACTCGGATTCGCGCCGCATCATCGTCTCCGCCTGGAACGTGGGCGAGCTGGACAAGATGGCGCTGGCTCCCTGCCACGCCTTCTTCCAGTTCTATGTGGCGGACGGCAAGCTCTCCTGCCAGCTCTACCAGCGCAGTTGTGATGTGTTCCTCGGCCTGCCGTTCAACATCGCCAGCTACGCCCTGCTGACCCACATGATGGCCCAGCAGTGCAATCTGGAAGTGGGTGACTTTGTCTGGACTGGCGGTGATGTGCATCTCTACTCCAACCACATGGAGCAGACAGCTCTGCAGCTCTCCCGCGAGCCGCGCCCGCTGCCGACCCTGGTGATCAAGCGCAAACCTGACTCCATCTTCGATTACAAGTTCGAGGATTTCGAGATCGAGGGTTATGACCCCCATCCCGGCATCAAGGCGCCCGTCGCCATCTGATAGCAAGGCGCCTCAGGGCGCCTTTTTTTATGCAGTTAAATAATTGAAAATTCATTTTATTGATTAATAAAACGGTAGCCAGAGACGAGGAAAAACCTGCTTATAGCAGGTATGTTCTATTTTGCCTTCGGTTTTTTCGTTGTATTGAGCAGCAAGAAACGATTTTCCATTGGTTGTTGCAAGGGATAGACTCAAACCAAAGCAATACGGTGGAAAATTTAACCATGAGTGACGTAATCAAAAAGTTCCTGAAGCTGGAGGCCGCCTCCGGAATTATTCTGATCATGGCTGCCATGCTGGCAATGATTTTAGCCAATACCGCGCTGGCTGGCGGGTATCAGGCGTTTCTCGACACGCCGGTGCAGGTGCGCATCGCGGCTCTCGACATCAACAAGCCACTGCTGCTCTGGATCAACGATGGCTTTATGGCGATCTTCTTCCTGCTGGTTGGTCTGGAAGTGAAGCGTGAAATGCTGGAAGGGGCGCTCTCCTCTCGGGTGCAAGCGACTTTTCCGGCCATCGCGGCGGTGGGCGGCATGCTGGCTCCGGCCTTGATCTACGCCTTTTTCAACTATTCGGATGAAGTGGCGCGCGCTGGCTGGGCGATCCCGGCTGCGACCGACATCGCCTTTGCCCTCGGGGTGATGGCGCTGCTTGGCAAGCGGGTGCCGGTGAGCCTCAAGGTATTCCTGTTGGCGCTGGCCATCATGGATGACCTCGGCGTCATAATCATCATCGCACTCTTCTATACCCAGCAGTTGTCGCTGGAGGCGCTGGCCATCGGTATTCTGGCAACCCTCACTCTGCTTTGGATGAATCGTCGTGGTGAGGACAGGATCAGCCTTTACATGCTGGTTGGTCTGGTGCTCTGGGTTGCGGTGCTCAAGTCTGGTGTCCATGCGACGTTGGCCGGTGTGGTGGTGGGCTTTATGGTTCCGCTTAACGGCAAGCGTTACGCCTCGCCACTCAAGTATCTGGAGCATCAACTGCACCCCTGGAGTGCCTATCTGATCCTGCCTCTGTTTGCCTTTGCCAACGCAGGGGTATCGCTGGAAGGGATTGGTCTCTCCTCCCTGCTGAGTCCGGTACCCATGGGGATCATGCTGGGGCTGTTTATCGGCAAGCCGCTCGGGGTGTTCACCATCAGCTGGCTGTCGGTCAAGCTGGGCATCGCCCAGTTGCCGCCTGGGGTCAACTTCAAGCAGATTTTTGCGGTCAGCATCCTCTGTGGCATCGGGTTCACCATGTCGATGTTTATCGCGTCGCTCGCCTTCGAGCACGGTGGGCTGGATTACGGCAGCTACTCTCGCCTCGGGATCCTGGTGGGCTCCACCATGGCGGCGGTAGTCGGCTATCTGGCCTTGCGCATGGCCCTTCCCAAGGGTGAAGGGGAACAGAGTACGGAGGGACTATGAAGCTGCATACAGGGTTGTTGATGCTGTTGTTGAGCCCAGCGGCCTGGGCCGGCGGGCTGGAGGATTGCAAGCAGGACGCCGCTTCGGCGAACTGCTCTGCCTATCTGAACGGAGTGGTAGACAGTGCCCTGCTGCTGGGGGACAAGCAGGCCAAGGCGCGCTTTGGCGAGACCTTCTCCGAGCGGGCGCTAAGCAGCCGGGCTGGCGAGATGGTCAAGCGCTCCAACAAGCGTTATTGCGCTGACCGGATGCCGGACAAGGCACGCCTCAAGGCCAGTCTGATGGAGCAGTTTGGCGCGAACAAGGTTGACTCGGTTAGCGACATGTATGACATTCTGGCGGTTGAACTCAGCTGCTACCGGAGTCCGCGTCAAGCGGGAACCCCATCGGATGTCACACCTTAACTACAACCATCTCTACTATTTCTGGATGACTCAGAAGAAGGGCTCCGTTACCCAGGCAGCGGAAGCCCTTTTTTTGACCCCGCAAACCGTCACCGGTCAGATCAAGCTGCTGGAGCAGCGCCTCGGGGGCAAGCTGCTCAAACGCAAGGGGCGCTCTCTTGAGGCGACCGAGCTGGGCCAGCTGGTGTTTCGCTATGCCGACAAGATGTTCAGCCTCTCCTACGAGATGCTCGATATCGTCAACTACCGCAAGGAGAGCCAGATCCTGTTCGACGTCGGCATCGCCGATGCCCTCTCCAAGCGCCTTGCCAGCCGCGTGCTGCTCTCTGTCATCCCCAATGATGGTTCCATCCATCTGCGCTGTTTCGAATCGACCCACGAACTGCTGCTGGAGCAGCTGAGCGAACACAAGCTCGATATGATCCTCTCCGACTGCCCAGTGGACTCCAGCCAGCATGCGGGGCTGCTCTCCAAGCGGTTGGGCGGCTGTGGCGTCAGCTTCTTCTGCAAGGCGCCATTGCCCGAAAAGCCCTTTCCCGCCTGTCTGGAAGAGCGCAAGCTACTGATCCCCGGTCGCCGTACCGCCATGGGGCGTCAGCTGACCCAGTGGTTCGAGCAGCAGGGGGTTTCTCCCAGCATTCTTGGCGAGTTTGATGATGCCGCCTTGATGAAGGCGTTTGGCTTCTTCAATCAGGGCATCTTTATGGCTCCCACCATCTATCGGGAGGAGATCCTCGAGGGGGAGGGGGTGATGCTGATCGGGGAAACTCAGGATCTGATGGAGGAGTATTACGTCATCTTCGCCGAGCGGATGATCCAGCATCCGGCGGTGAAGCGGGTCTGTGAGAGCGATTTTACCTTTCTCTTTTCCGGCCAAGAGAACTTCTCCGCCATCCAGCCGGCCACCCTGTCGTTTTAAAACGACCCGTCACCACGTATCATCGGCGATCAGTGGTAGAGGAGAGATGTGATGCAACTTGAAGAGATGGAAGCCAATGCGAGTAAAGCGGTGGCCTTGCTCAAGGCGCTGGCCAACGAACGGCGGCTGTTTATTCTGTGCCAGTTGCTGGAGCGTGAACTGTCGGTGGGGGAGCTCAACGAGCGATTGGGATTGAGTCAGTCGGCCTTGTCACAGCATCTTGCGCTGTTGCGGCGGGATGAGCTGGTGACGACGCGCAAAGAGGCCCAGACGGTCTACTATTCGCTGCGCAGCCATGAGGTGCGTGAAATGATCAGTTTGCTGCATCGACTTTATTGCAGCGCAGATAAATAAAAAACCGGCACTAAGGCCGGTTTTTTCAGCTTTGATCAGCAGACGCTGATTAAGCCATAGCTTTGATCTGGGCAGACAGGCGGCTCTTGTGACGAGCAGCTTTGTTCTTGTGGATCAGGCCTTTGGTCGCCATACGATCCATGATCGGCTGAGCAACAGCGAAAGCGGCAGTCGCGGCAGCTTTGTCGCCAGAGGCGATAGCAGCAATGACTTTCTTCAGGTAGGTACGGGTCATGGAACGACGGCTGGCGTTGTGCTGACGGCGTTTTTCTGACTGAAGAGCGCGCTTCTTAGCAGATTTGATGTTAGCCAAGGTAAAACTCCTAAAACTGTCTTAGCGAGTGTATTGAAAAGGCCCGGAAATATGCCCTTCCAACCACATATTGTCAAATGATTTGTGCAAATAAACACCGCCTCCCGGTGGTGTGTCAGTAGGGAGACGGTTAAACTGTCGGCCGATTCTAGCAGCATTCTTTTCATTCTGACAGTTCCAGAGGCCTCGTCTTGAGTAAGAAATTGATCAAATCCGGCATGATAGTGTCCGGAATGACGTTGGCATCCCGCGTAATGGGCTTGGTTCGCGATGTGGTCATCGCAAATCTGCTCGGTGCCGGGGTGGCCGCCGACGTCTTCTTTTTTGCCAATCGCATTCCCAACTTTCTGCGTCGTCTGTTCGCCGAAGGTGCCTTCAACCAGGCCTTTGTTCCCGTGATGACGGAGTACAAGAAAAATGGCGACGAGGGGGAAGTGCGTGAATTGCTGGCGGCGGTAGCGGGCACGCTGGGGGGGATAGTGACTGTGGTCACCCTGCTCGGGGTGCTGGGGTCGGGTGTGCTGACCGCGCTGTTTGGCTGGGGCTGGTTCTGGGATTGGCTGAACGGCGGCCCCGCGGCCGAGAAGTTCGAACTCGCCAGTCTGATGCTCAAAATCACCTTCCCTTACCTCTGGTTTATCACTTTTACCGCCATGGCGGGAGCCATCCTCAACACCTTCGGCCGCTTTGCAGTCTCGTCGTTCACGCCGGTGTTTCTCAACATCACCATGATTGCGGCGGCCTGGTGGATTGCGCCGCTGATGGACAAACCTGAGATCTCGCTGGCGATTGGTGTCTTTTTGGGCGGTTTGGTGCAGTTTCTGTTCCAGTACCCCTTTTTGCGCCAAATCAACATGCTGGTATGGCCCAAGTGGGGATGGAATCACCCGGGGGTGGTGAAGATCCGCACCCTGATGATCCCCGCCCTGTTCGGGGTATCGGTCAGCCAGATCAACCTGCTGGTCAACACCATGCTGGCTTCTTTCCTGGCGACCGGTGCCATCAGTTATCTCTACTACTCGGATCGCCTGCTGGAGTTCCCCCTCGGGCTGTTTGCGGTAGCCATCAGTACCGTGATCCTGCCTGCGCTGGCTAAGAAGCATGTGGATGCCGATCCGGCCGACTTCTCCCGCACCATGGATTGGGGGGTGCGGATGGTGATGCTGCTCGGCCTGCCCGCCATGATAGGCATTGCGGTCATGCGCGAGCCGATTCTGCGGGTGCTGTTCATGCGCGGCGAGTTCGGCCTGCATGAAGTGAGCATGTCGAGTGCCAGTCTGTTGGCCTCCACTACCGGTCTGCTCTCCCTGATGCTGATCAAGGTGCTGGCACCCGGTTATTACGCCCGTCAGGACACCAAGACGCCGGTGCGGATCGGGGTGATGTCGATGATTGCCAACATGGCCTGCAACCTCATCTTCATCTACCCGCTCGGTTACGTGGGGTTGGCGCTCTCGACCGCCTGCTCGGGCACTCTGAATGCGGCTTTGCTGTTCAAGGGGTTGTACCAGCAGAGCGTCTATCGTCCCTCCCGCCATACCGGCGTGTTCTGCCTCAAGCTGCTGGTCGCCAGCGTGCTGATGGGGGGCGTGCTCGCCTATCTGTCGCCGGATCTGGCCCAGTGGGGCGCATGGAGCATGGGCAAGGCCAGTTTGCAGCTGACCATGCTGCTGTCGCTGGGGGCTGCGGTCTATGCCGTGGTGTTGCTGCTGCTGGGCATTCGGCCGCGTCACCTTAAATCGGGGCAGCAGTAGCCGTGATCCTGCTGCGCCATGGGGATAGTGCCCCATGGCGCCGCCAAGGGGCGGGATTGGGCCCGGATAGTTGAAATCAGGCTATGAGGGCTGACCCTGCCTGCTGCCTGATATATAATCCGCCGATTTCCATGGCAGCAACGCACAAGGCACTGATGGAGCTTATTCGCGGCATTCACAATCTCAAGCCCCGTCACCGGGGATGTGTATTAACCATTGGCAACTTTGATGGGGTTCATCAGGGTCACCATGCGGTATTGGCACGTCTCAAGGAGAAAGCGGCCCAGCTGGGATTGCCCGCCTGCGTCATGCTGTTTGAACCGCAGCCGCTGGAGCTGTTTGCCGGCACGGCGGCGCCCGCCCGGCTGAGCCGGTTGCGGGAAAAGTACGAAGCGCTGCAGGGGCTGGATATCGATCGCATGCTCTGCGTGCGCTTCAGCCACCGCTTCGCCGAGCAGGCGGCTTCGACCTTCATCGAGCAGTTGCTGGTGGAGAAGCTCGGGGTGCGCTATCTGGTGGTCGGCGATGATTTTCGCTTCGGCAAGGGGCGGGAAGGGGATTTCCACCTGCTGGAGGAGGCGGGCCATCGCTTCGGCTTCGAGGTGATCAGCACCCAGAGCTTCCAGCTCGAACGGCAGCGGGTCAGCAGCACCTTGGTGCGTGAAGCCCTTAAGGCGGGCCGGATGGCGGAGGTGGAGCTGATGCTTGGCCGCCCCTACACCATCAGCGGCCGGGTGGCCCACGGCGACAAGCTGGGGCGCACCATAGGTTTTCCCACTGCCAATCTGGCCCTCAAGCGTCAGGTGATCCCGGTCGGTGGCGTGTTTGCGGTGGAAGTGATATGTTCCGGCAAGACCTTCCCCGGTGTAGCCAATGTGGGTGTACGGCCGACCTTGAGCGGTACACAAGCCAGATTGGAAGTACATCTGTTTGATTTTTCTGGTGATCTATATGGTCAGCAGGTCAAGGTGCTGCTTCGCCACAAGCTGCGCGAAGAGCAGAAGTTTGCCTCTTTCACTGCCTTGAAAGAGCAGATCGAACGAGATGCCCTGGCGGCCCGAGCCTGGTTCGGGCTGCCACAATTCAATTTACCCAGCACTCTTTTAGAAAAGAAGGGAACCCAGGACTGATGAGCGACTATAAACACACCCTGAATCTTCCGGAAACCGAGTTTCCGATGCGTGGCGATCTGGCCAAGCGCGAACCCAACATGCTGAAACGTTGGTACGATCAGGATCTCTACGGCGCTATTCGCCGCGCCAAAGCGGGCAAGCCTTCTTTCATTCTGCATGATGGCCCCCCCTATGCGAACGGCAACATTCACATCGGTCACTCGGTCAACAAGATCCTCAAAGACATCATCATCAAGTCCAAGGGCCTCTCCGGTTTCGATTCCCCCTATGTGCCGGGTTGGGATTGCCACGGTCTGCCTATCGAACTGAAAGTGGAAGGCATGGTCGGCAAGCCGGGCGAGAAGGTTTCCGCTGCCGAATTCCGCGCCGAGTGCCGCAAATACGCCAAGACCCAGATCGAAGCGCAGAAGACCGACTTCATCCGTCTGGGGGTGCTGGGTGACTGGGAACACCCCTACCTGACCATGGATTTTGGCACCGAAGCCAACATCATCCGCTCCATGGCCAAGATCGTTGAAAACGGCCACTTGCACAAAGGCTCCAAGCCGGTGCACTGGTGTACCGATTGCGGCTCCGCGCTGGCTGAAGCCGAGGTTGAGTACTACGACAAAAACTCCCCCTCCATCGATGTGCGCTTCAAGGCCGTTGATGAGGCGACCGTTGCCGCCAAGTTTGACTGCGCCGAAGGCCACACCGGCAAGGGCCCGATCTCTGCGGTGATCTGGACCACCACTCCGTGGACCCTGCCAGCCAACCGCGCCATCGCCATGCACGCCGATCTGGATTACGCACTGGTGCAGGTTGAAGGTGAGCATCCCGAGCGTCTGATCCTGGCCGCCGAGCTGGTCAAGGATGTGATGGATCGCGCCGGTATCGAGAAGTTCCACAATCTGGGTTACGCCAAGGGCGCCGCGCTTGAGCTGCTGCGCTTCAACCACCCCTTCTACAGCTTCGACGTGCCGGTGGTACTGGGTGACCACGTCACCCTGGATGCCGGTACCGGTGCCGTTCACACCGCACCTGGCCACGGTCAGGAAGACTTCGTGGTCGGTCAGAAGTACGGTCTGGAAGTGGCCAACCCGGTTGGCAGCAACGGTGTTTACCTGCCGGATACCGAACTGTTTGCCGGTCAGCATGTGTTCAAGGCCAACGCCTCCGTGATCGAAGTGCTGACCGAGCGCGGCGCCCTGCTGCATCACAAGGTGTTCAACCACTCCTATCCGCACTGCTGGCGTCACAAGACCCCGATCATCTTCCGTGCTACTCCACAGTGGTTCATCAGCATGGAGCAAAAGGGTCTGCGCAAGCGCGCGCTGGAAGAGATCGAGCGCATCGAGAAGGACGGCATTGCCCAGCAAGGCCAGAGCGGCTGGGTACCGGCCTGGGGTAAAAACCGTATTCAGGCGATGGTCGAGAACCGTCCTGACTGGTGTATCTCCCGTCAGCGCACCTGGGGTGTGCCCATCTCCCTGTTCGTCCACAAAGAGACCCAGGAACTGCACCCGGAATCCGTGCGCCTGATGCACGAGGTCGCCAAGCGGGTCGAGCAGTCCGGCATTCAGGCATGGTGGGATCTCGACAAGGCCGAGCTGCTGGGTGCCGATGCCGACATGTACGACAAGGTGCCTGACACTCTGGACGTCTGGTTCGACTCCGGTTCTACCCACGCTTCCGTGGTTGATGCCCGTCCCGAGTTCAATGGCAAGCCGGCCGACATGTATCTGGAAGGTTCTGACCAGCACCGTGGCTGGTTCATGTCCTCCCTGATGATCGGTGTGGCCATGAAAGACAAGGCTCCCTACAACCAGGTGCTGACTCACGGCTTCACCGTGGATGGTCAGGGTCGCAAGATGTCCAAGTCCATCGGCAACGTGGTGAGCCCGCAGGACGTGATGAACAAGCTGGGTGCAGACATCCTGCGTCTGTGGGTAGCGAGCACTGACTACACCGGCGAGATGACCGTCTCCGACGAGATCCTCAAGCGCTCTGCCGATGCGTATCGCCGTATTCGCAACACCGCCCGCTTCCTGCTGGCCAACCTGAACGGCTTCAATCCGGCGACCGACATGGTGGCCCCTGCCGACATGGTGGTGGTGGATCGCTGGGCCGTGGGTCGTGCCAAAGCGGTACAGAAAGGGATCACAGAGGCGTTTGATGCCTACAACTTCCACGGTGTGACCCAATTGCTGATGCAGTTCTGCTCCATCGAGATGGGCTCCTTCTATCTGGACGTCATCAAGGACCGTCAGTACACCGCCAAGGCTGACAGCCTGGCCCGTCGCTCCTGCCAGACTGCGCTCTATCACATCGCCGAGGCCATGGTGCGCTGGATGGCGCCGATCATGAGCTTTACCGCTGACGAGATTTGGGCACTGCTGCCGGGTGATCGTGGCGAGTTCGTGTTTACTGAGGAGTGGTATCAGGGTTTATTTGGTTTGGCTGATGATGAGTTATTGGATAACCGTTTTTGGGATGACTTGTTGGCAGTTCGTGGTGAGGTGAATAAAGCACTCGAAACAGCTCGTAGCGAAAAGCTGATTGGTAGTTCTCTACAAGCTAGCCTGAAACTTTATGCTGAGGAGAGCTTGGCTAATAGGTTAAAACAGCTTGGGAATGAACTGCGCTTTGTCTTCTTGACATCGAAAGTGGAAATTCATGAGGTTTCGAACGTTGAGGATGAATCAGTCCCTGGAACACTGTTTGGTCTTCAGCCTCTGGATCTCGTATTCAGAGTTCAAGTGATGCCTTCTGAAGCCAAAAAGTGCGACCGCTGCTGGCACCATGTAGAGGACGTGGGCACTATCGCGGGTCACGAAGAGATCTGTGGGCGCTGCGTCACCAACGTTGAGGGTGACGGCGAAACTCGTCAATTTGCCTGATGAACATGACTCAACATAAAAGCGGCCTGCGTTGGCTGTGGCTGGCAGTGCTGGCCTTTGTACTGGACCAGGCGAGCAAGCTCGCCGTGGTCAAGTTGCTGCCATTTGGTTACCCGGGGGTGGAGATCACCCCCTTCTTCAACCTGGTTCACGTCTACAACAAGGGGGCCGCATTCAGCTTTCTGGCTGATCAGGGGGGCTGGCAGCGCTGGTTCTTCGCGGTGCTGGCTTTTGCCATCTGTGGATTGCTGATCCACTGGCTGCGCAAGCAGTCGGTGACCCAGCGTTGGAGCGGTATCGCCTATTCACTCATCATCGGCGGCGCCCTTGGCAACGTCTTTGATCGACTGGTGCTGGGCCATGTGGTCGATTTCCTCGACTTCTACTGGCAGCGTGCGCACTGGCCAGCATTCAATCTGGCCGACAGCTTTATCTTTATCGGGGCCGCCATGATTGTGCTGGACGGTTTCCGTGGTGAGAAAAAGGAGCAGGCATGAGCCAGCAGATCACCGCTAACAGCAGCGTGCTGTTCCACTTCTCCATCAAGCTGGAAGATGGCTCGGTTGCCGACAGCACGGCGCTGCACGGCAAACCTGCCCGCCTGCGGATGGGCGATGGCAGCCTGACCCCCACCTTCGAGCAGTGCCTGCTGGGGCTGAGCGAAGGGGAGAGCAAGAGTTTCACGCTGGCGCCGGAAGAGGCCTTTGGCCTCTCCAACCCCGATAACATCTACCATCTCGACCGTGCCAAATTTGGCGCCGATGTGGAGCCAAAAGTCGGCACCATCATCCTGTTCGATCAGCCCAATGGCAGCGAGCTGCCGGGCATCATCCGGGCGGTAGCCGGGATGTCGGTGACGGTCGATTTCAACCACCCGCTGGCCGGTCATACCGTCACCTTCGAGGTGGAGATCCTGGGCGTTGATGATGAGGAGAAGGTGCATTAATGGATATTCTGCTCGCTAACCCTCGCGGTTTTTGCGCCGGTGTTGATCGCGCCATCAGCATTGTCGAGAGCGCGCTGGAGAAGTTCGGTGCCCCCATCTATGTCCGCCACGAAGTGGTGCATAACCGCTATGTGGTGAACAAGTTGAAAGATGCGGGCGCTGTCTTCGTCGAGGAGCTGGACGAGGTGCCTGACGACAGCATCGTCATCTTTTCTGCTCACGGCGTGGCCAAGACAGTGCGCGAGATGGCCAAGTCCCGCGCCCTCAAGGTATTTGATGCCACCTGTCCGCTGGTGACCAAGGTTCACATGGAAGTCCATCGCGCCAGTCGCAAGGGCTCTGAAGCCGTGCTTATCGGTCATGCTGGCCACCCCGAGGTGATCGGCACCATGGGTCAGTACGAGAACCGTGAGGGTGGCATGTATCTGGTGGAGACGCCGGAAGATGTGGCCAAGCTCAAGGTGAAGAATCCGGATGACCTCTGCTTCGTCACCCAGACCACCCTGAGCGTGGATGAGACCTCTGACGTCATCGATGCGCTGCGCAAGCACTTCCCCAAGATCCAGGGGCCACGCAAGGATGATATCTGCTACGCCACCCAGAACCGTCAGGATGCGGTGCGGGAGATGGCAGGGCTGGTGGACGCCATGTTGGTGGTGGGGTCTCGCAACTCCTCCAACTCCAACCGGCTGCGCGAGCTGGCCGAGAAGGTGGGCGCCAGAGCCTATCTTATCGACGATGCGTCGATGATCGAGGCGAGCTGGTTGGAAGGGGTGAAGGCGATCGGCGTCACTGCAGGTGCATCAGCCCCCGAGGTGCTGGTGCAAAACGTGATTGCCCGCCTGCGGGAGCTGGGTGGCAAGGTGGTCGCCGAGCATCCTGGCCGTGAAGAGAACGTAGTCTTTGAGGTTCCTCCCGAACTTAGAATAATTTGAGTGCAGCCAGGAAGGCTTAAGAATAAAGTGTGTTGATAATGACGCCGGGTTTGTTCAAGAGACAGGCTCGGCGTTAAACTTATGAAGCAGTCTGTCACCAAGGATGGGATATGATTGGATACTTTCGTGGCTTTTCTCTTATTGAGTTGATGATTGTCATCGCCATCGTGGCGATTCTTGGCACCATCGCTTATCCCGCCTATCAGCAATATGTGCTGACCAGTCATCGTGTCGAAGCCAAGGCCATGCTGCTCAATGCAGCCAATCGGCAAGAAACCTATTTTATGGATTTCAATCAGTATGCATCCTCTGCTGCTGCTCTTGGTATCAGTAGTGCATCTGAGAATGGCCTGTATCAATTATCTATTGCCGTATCAGGCAACACCTACACCTTGTCAGCCAGTGCTGGCGTGACGACAGCCCAAGCCAAAGATACCGATTGCACGGTGTTTTCCATTAATCAGTTGGGTGTCAAAAGTGCCTCTGGTGCAGCTAGCAATAGCTGTTGGGAATAGCCATGGCCATTCATGTTTCATCACATGAGAGGGGATTCAGCCTGCTGGAGGTGATGATAGCGGCAGTAGTGTTGTCATTTGGCTTGCTGGGACTGGTTGCTATGCAGGCTCAGTCGAAGTTTTCCGGATATGAAGCCCGACAACGAACAATTGCCAGCTGGTTGGCTAACGATATGGTCGAGAGGCTCAGAGTCAACCGTGGAGTCTGGGAGTCGCAAGCTAACAATACCTGGATTGTCAGCGCCGGAACTTCATCATTGCCATCCTGCGCTAATGAAAATGGCACTATGAGCAGCTGTAGCGATGCTCAGTTACGGGATCTCGATCTTTATTATTGGCGACAGTCATTAATTGGAAGTGCTGCTTCGGTGGCCGGAGCAACATTACAAAATCCCACCGGCTGTATTATCAAGGGAACCAGTAATGCATTGACGGTCTCAATTTTTTGGGCTGGACGTGAATCATCTCATGATGGGGCAAATGGCGTTGCGTCAACGATTACGACGGCATGTGGAATTGCAGGTGTTGATTTAACGAGGCGTCAGTTCGTTCTGATGACGACGCTATGAAACATCATGGATTTACGCTGGTTGAATGGCTCATCACAATGGTGATTGGTGTTTTTCTACTCGGTGGGGTGATGAGTATTTTTGTGGCCTCCCGCGCAACCACCAATGAGTCCTTCGATCAGAGTGAGCTGCTCGAAAATGGTCGAATTGCCATGCGTCTCATCACTCAGGATTTACGCTGGGCCGGGTTTTGGGGGGATTTCACGGGGGGGGCTCTGATTGCGGGTGATGAGCTCACTTTGTCTGCTGATGCTACCGTGACAAATGACTGTCTGGATGAGAGAAATGAAGGGAGTCTACCCTCCAACCTTTTTCCAGTACGCCCGCTGTGGGTTACTCATATCAGTGCTGCAGGCACCATGAGTGGTTTTGCCTGTATCTCATCTTCTACTCGCGTTGCTGGCTCGGATGTTATCAGTATCAAGCGCCTGATTGGCAATCCGGTGACAGGAGGACTAGATGCCAATCGTTTCTATATGGCCACCAATACTCAACAGGCTCATTTATTCAGAGGTAATGAGACTGCGCCTTCCGAGGCGGCCATGCCGATGCGTCAGATTTGGGAGTACCAGCATCATGTCTATTACCTCTCGCCTAATGGTCGTGGTGGTTTTGAACTGCGCAAGCGTATCCTCACTGCTGATGGCGGTTCTTGGTTGATATCTGGGGCTTTGGTTGATGGTATTGAACGCATGGTGCTGTTGTTTGGGGTCGATACCAGCAATGTGCCGGATGGTCGTGTAGACAAGTTTTCCGCCATAGATGCAGTCACCTCGCAAGAGTGGGGCGAGGGGCGGGTCATCGCAGTCCGTGTTTTTTTGCTTGTGCGCTCGCTGCAGGCATCCAGTCGCTATACCAACAACAATGTCTATCAACTGGGAGATATCAGCGTGGCTGGCAATGGGGATGGGTTTCGACGCTTGTTGCTGGAAAGTACTGTGGTACTGCGTAATCCCATGGTGATGGCGGGAGGTGGGTAGTGAAGCATTCACGTGGCGTGGCATTGATCGTGGCGCTGGTGATTCTGGCCCCTTTGACTTTGATTGCCGTGGTGTTGATGCAATCTGGGGGTATGGATTTACGTGCTAGTGGAGCGGCGGCAGCGTTACAGCAAGTCGAACACAGAGTAGAGGGCATCATAGGTGGCGCCATGCAGCAAGCAGGGCTTGCTACCCAGATTGCTCAGATGCCTTCGGTTTCGACGGCAACATCAACAGTGAGTGGCTCTATGGGTAACGCCACCATGCAATATAGAAGTGAAACAGTGTGCAAGCGCCGATTTGACGCGACCAGCAAGAACGTCATACCAGCCTGCCGTTATGTAGAGCTCGAGGCAAGCCAAGCGTACGGAAAACAGGGGCGTCCTATGACGTGGACGGTTGGAGTCGAACAGCCATTGTTAAAGACGGCTGAATAGGAGCGACAGCGATGTTACATCATGGAAAACTGTGGCTGATGGCCCTGTGTGCACTTAGTGTGCCAGCTGTTGCCAGCGATGCTTACTCGGATGATACCGAACTGTTCATCTATGACTTTTCGAAAGCGGGAGATTATCGGCCCAAGGTGCTGATCATTTTCGACAACTCTGGCAGTATGGCCGAAACCATGGAGCTGGAGCGGGAAAAGTATAATCCTGCCACTGTCTATCCAGCGCTGAGCCGGGATCCTGATACCAGTAATTCGCGTAATTATATCTATTACTCGACCGATGGTTCTGTGCCCGCCATCAATAGTTATCAGCGTTTTCGCGACAGCATCAATGCTTGCGCCTCATCAAAGCCCCCCCTAAGCACGGTCGGTTATTTTCAGTCCCAAGTCTGGACGTATGTCTATTCAAGTTATCGCAATGGATTACCTCGTCAGGGGGATTGGGAGACCATCTCTGGCAAGTACGAAGATGACATCACCATTGTCGACTGCAAGCAGGATATTCAGAACCGCAATCCTGCCAATCCTTTCAACGGAACGCTGGTGGTGGGGGCGGTCGGCGATGGTTATCCGGTCGACAAAACCAGCAACACTCGCGGCGAGTGGTATTACACCGCTAATGCGAATAATGCCACATCGGGTAGCAATACCAGTGTAACTCTCTACACTGCCAACTATATCCGCTGGTATTACGGGCCGACGGGTTATGCCGTTGAATCACGCTTGCGTATCGCCAAGGATGCGGTCAAGTCGGTGATCTCCTCCACTCCTGGGGTTGATTTCGGCTTGGCCATATTCAATACCAACAATAGTACCAGCACCAATGGTGGCAGAGTGGTACGCCGCATCCTCAGTAACGACGATATTGTCGGCACCATTACTGCCGAACAGGACTTGCTCAATACTGTGGAAGACCTGTCGGCTACGACCAATACGCCATTATGTGAAACCCTCTATGAAGCCTACCGTTTCTATGGAGGGCAATCTGTACTTTATGGCAAGCAAGGTGGTACGCGGGACAAGCTTGCTGAAGAGCCGGAAGGTACTTACACCTCGCCTTATGACAAATGTTCAAATAATGGCTATGTCATCTATGTCACTGATGGAGCGCCTACCAGCGATACGGCTGCTGACAGTGCAGTAAAGGCGTTGACGGATTCGCTAAGTGCAGATGAACGGGCTGCCTACGGCTCAACAGTGGGATATGGTTCCGGCACCTCCAAGAGCTATCTGGCCGCGATGGCTGGTTACATGAAGAACAAGGATGTAAATACTTCATCGCCCGGCAAGCAGACTGTTACCACGTTTACCGTGGGATTTGGTGATGACGCGATCTCTGGGGCGGGCAATCTGCTGGCAGAAACGGCGAGACGTGGAGGTGGCCAATATTACCCTGCGGTCAGTGCTGAAGCGCTCACACAGGCGTTGCGATCTTCCCTGTTAGCCATTTTGCGGATAAACACCTCTCTGGTGTCGCCAGCTATCACCACTAACAACTTTGACCGGACTCGCAGCCTCAATAATATCTATTACGCCATGTTCGAGCCTGATACCGGGCCGCGCTGGAAGGGTAACCTGAAGAAGCTGGTTTTGTCTGGTGATGGGTATGTGGCAGATGTTAACGGTTTGCCCGCCATCAAGGTAGATGGTTCCATTCTGGATCAGGCTCAGACCTACTGGTCATCGGAACGGGATGGCAATCTGGTTGCCAAGGGCGGTGTGCAGTCCATGCTGGCAGAGAAGACCAATCGCAATATTTATGTGATCAATACGGTTGCATCGCCCAAGCGATTGGACGCTTTTAACAAAGCCAATTTGGTGTCGATCGCAGGCTCTGCCGACAATTTGGCCAGCTACATGCGGTTAGCCAGTGCCACCGAGCTTGACGGACAGATCGACTGGACAAAAGGTGTCGATGTGGACGATGAAGATTATGATGCCAGTACCACCATTCGGCCATACATAGTGGGAGACCCCCTGCACTCTCGTCCATTGGTGGTCAATTATGGTTGCTCCATTGCTTCAGGCCAGAGTACCTGTACCCCTGATTTGCGGATCCTTATGGGAACCAATGCTGGTTTCCTGCATATGTTCAAAGATCTCGGTAGTACGGTTGATGAAAGCTGGGCCATGATCCCCTATGAACTGTTGCCCAGGCAAGAAGCTCTACGTCTCAATGCCGAGTCTGGCGATCATATCTACGGTGTTGATGCTTCACCGGTTGCGTTGATCAAGGATGCCAACAGGAATGGTGTTATCAAGGCATCCGAGGGAGACTTTGTCTGGCTGCTTTTCGGTTTGCGAGGGGGTGGTAGTAGCTACTATGCACTCGATATTACCAATCCAGATGCCCCCAGCTTGAAATGGACGATCAATAGTCAGACTGCGGGCTTCTCATTACTGGGGGAAACCTGGTCAGTACCGGAGGTGGCTTATATTCCTTGGGATGCTCCTCCGAGCAACAAGCGATTGGTGATGGTTTTTTCCGGTGGTTACGATGCCAATAAGAGTAAAGTCGGGATAGGTAGCTCTGACAGCAAGGGTATGGGCGTCTACATGGTCGATGCCGATAGTGGTGCTCTTGTGTTCAGCGCAACACCTGGAGCTGGCTCCAGTACCAACAAGCAGGTGACTGCGATGGTTGATAGCATGCCGGGGTCAGTTTCCACTCTAGACAGTGATGGTGATGGGAAAACTGACCGAATTTATGCTGGTGATACAGGCGGCAATATCTGGCGCCTGGATATGCCTTCAACCAGTACTAGCTCCTGGAGTATTTTCAAGTTTGCCAGTCTTGGGTCTGATGATGTACAGGCTAATGACCGCCGCTTTTTCACTCAGCCTGTATTGGTACGTACTATAAACAAGCAAGTGACCAAGACGGTAATTAGTGGCGAAGATTATTTCTCGTTCAAAGATAGGCCATTCGATGCAGTGTTGATTGGTTCTGGTGATCGAAACCGCCCATCGTCCGAGTCTACCGTGCAAAACGCCTATTTTATGTTGCGTGACTACGGGGTAGTTACCAAGAGTTATAACACTGCTGCTCCAGCCCCTATCACGATGACGGACTTGTATGACGTATCGGTTGATCCTCTGGCTGGTGTCACGGACACCAATGACCTGCTTAGTTTGAGAGCTGCCATCACCAGTAAATTGGGTTGGAAATATTGGCTAGCCGAGTCAGGAGAGAAGTCGATGGGGTCTGGGGTTGTGCTGCAAGGCAAGCTCTATTTCACCTCTTTTTTGCCGCAGGTTCAGTCATTCGAGGAGTGTACGATTCAGTCGATAGGCGCCATGCGGCAGTATATGGTCGACATGCATTACGGTACCTCTTTCAAATATGTGGTGGATCAGGATGGTAATGAAATCCCGGAACGCTATGTGGAAGTCAATAACAAGGTGGCCGATGATCTAGTGATCCATGCTGGTGATGATTCAAAGATCCGGATTATTGGTGGTGCCCCGGGTGAAGAGGTGATTCTCAAAGACGAAGGAGAAGGGGTTCCAGAGCGCTGTACCGGCGAGGGGGAGTGTTCGGAAGGGGCGGAGGAGGCTGAAATGGATATGACGCCCAAGAAAATATACCTGTATGAGGATGAGCCACAATGAAAATGATCCTCTGGCTGATGGCGTTGTCAAATGCGGCCAATGTCTATGCTGTCGTGGATAGAAAATGCTATGTCGAGTTGGCAAATGATACCTATGTCGTTATTCAGGGAACGATAAAGGATAGCCAGAGTGCTGAAATCGTCTTTCAAAAGAAAGGGTTTGAACTGAATGGGCAACTTCTGATGGTGAAGAGAGTTATCGAGTGTCAGCCAACCGAACAGCCATTCAATCTTGAGGCTGCGCAACGGCAAGAGAAACTGCAGCCAAGATAGTGGTCAAGGGCAAATGCTGGTGGTTTCGGATTTACTGCTGCGACCTGATGCTGCGATTACAACATCAACTCTGGGTTCTTCGCTGATGCAGACCCTTACGGTCATATTGGTACCTAGGCTGGTTCCATCAGCGGCAAACAAGACTCGGGGTCTGGTTGAACTGACGGTGGCATCTGGAGTAAAAGCTGGTGTGCGCGTGAGTTCTACTTCCCCTTCGTCCAGCTCGGCATTACCGTCATCATCGATGAAAACCAATAATTGAACCGGATCCTGTTCAACACACTCGTTATTGTTGTTTATTAGGCATGCGGTGACGGTTTGTTGGTCACTGATAGCGTGGGTGCGCGCAAAGCGCAGGAGCTTAATCAACCGCTCGCTTTCATAGTTAGCCGTGCTGTCTTTAAGCAGAGAGCCCAAAGAAGGAATACCAATCCCCAACAGAATGACGCCCAGTGCAATGGCTATCATCAACTCCATCAGGGTAAATCCGGCGTTTTTCATATCTGCGAAGGCCTGTCGTTCCGTGACTATCTACAGCTTATCCTTCCCGCTGGTTGCTGTCACACGGTTACGCCCGTCTTGAACTGGCAGATTGCCCCCCTTTTCTTTATCATTCCCCATCATTTTCGAATTCAAGATGCATCGCCATGGCAAAAGCCCTCTCTCTGATGCTTGCCCAGTTGAATCTGACGGTAGGCGCCATCGAAGATAACACTGACAAAGTGCTCGCTGCGGCAGCTCAGGCCGAGCAGCAAGGTGCCGATCTGCTGGTCTGCTCCGAGCTGGCCCTGACCGGCTATCCACCGGAAGATCTGCTGCTGCGTGCCGACCTGATGATGCGGGTCGAAGCTGCGTTGGCTCGTGTTGCCGAATGGCAGGGCAACTGTGCCATTTTGGTCGGGCATCCCTGGCGTGAAGGGGAGTCACTCTATAACGCCGCCTCCCTCTATGAGCAGGGCAAGCTGATTGCTCGTTACTTCAAGCAGGACTTGCCCAACTACGGTGTGTTTGATGAGAAGCGCTACTTCACCGCGGCGACCGAGACCTGCGTGGTGCCGTTCCGTGGTCACCAGCTGGGCCTGCTCATCTGCGAAGATTTGTGGCAGCTAGGTCCGGCGCTGGCCGCCAAGGCGGCGGGGGCCGAGCTGCTGCTCACCATCAACGCCTCGCCCTATGATCAGGAGAAACCCTGGATCCGCCGCGAGCTGATGGCCGAACGCTGCGATCAGACCGGTCTGCCGCTGGTCTACCTCAATCAGGTGTGTGGTCAGGACGAGCTGATTTTCGACGGCTGCTCCAAGGTGTTCAGCAGCCAGGGCGAGTTGACTCACAAGCTGGCCCCGTTTGCCGAAGAGCTGGCGCTGGTACGTTTTGCTGATGGCCAGCCGGTGAAGGAGCGGGAACCCGCTGCGCCGCTGGAGCCGTTGGCCGAGACCTATCAGGCGCTGGTGCTGGCAGTGCGCGACTACGTTACCAAGAACGGCTTCCACGGCGCTGTGCTGGGTCTATCCGGCGGCATCGACTCGGCGCTGACGCTGGCCATTGCGGCCGATGCCATCGGTGCCGACAAGGTGCAGGCGGTGATGATGCCGTTCCGCTACACCGCCCAGATGAGTGTGGAAGATGCCAAGGAGCAGGCCGAGCGGATGGGGGTTGAGTTCAACATCATCTCCATCGAGCCTATGTTCGAAGGGTTTATGACCCAGCTGGCGCCGCTGTTTGAAGGCACCGCCCGCGATACCACCGAAGAGAACCTGCAGGCCCGCTGCCGCGGTGTGCTGCTGATGGCGCTCTCCAACAAACGTCGTCGTATCGTGCTGACTACCGGCAACAAGAGCGAGATGGCGGTGGGTTATGCCACCCTGTACGGTGACATGGCGGGCGGTTTCGACGTGCTGAAAGATGTGCCCAAGACGCTGGTGTTCAAGTTGTGCGAATATCGCAACTCAGTTGACTATGTGATCCCGCAGCGGGTTATCGACCGCCCCCCTTCGGCAGAATTGGCGCCGGATCAGGTGGATCAGGACAGCTTACCCCCATACGACATCCTCGATGCCATCCTCAAGCGTTATGTGGAAGAGGATGCGTCCGTGGCCGACATGGTGGCAGAAGGCTTCGAGGAAGCGGTGGTGCGCAAGGTGATCCGCCTGGTGGATCTCAACGAATACAAGCGCCGTCAGGCGGCGGTCGGGCCCCGCATTACGGCTCGCAACTTTGGTAAGGATCGCCGTTACCCAATTACATCCGGGTTCGGCAAACAGAACTGGTAAGGAGTCACCATGAAGAAGATTGAAGCCATCATCAAACCGTTCAAGCTGGACGATGTGCGCGAGGCCCTGGCCGAGATCGGCATCAACGGCATGACCGTATCCGAAGTCAAAGGCTTTGGCCGCCAGAAGGGCCATACCGAGCTCTATCGCGGTGCCGAATATATGGTCGACTTCCTGCCGAAAGTGAAGGTGGAGCTGGTGGTACAGGACGAGGATCTCGATGCCTGCCTGGAAGCGATCCAGAACACCGCCCGTACCGGCAAGATTGGTGATGGCAAGATCTTCGTCTGCGAGGTGGAGCGTGTCATTCGTATCCGTACTGGCGAAGAGAACGAAGACGCGATCTGACCTTGGCTATCTCTTTACCTGACCAGAGGCGTGAAGTGTGGCCTCATTTGATGGGGTGGATGCGCTTCGTGGTGGTCGCCAGCCTGTTGGCGGGCCTGACTGCTTGCAGTACCCGTCCACCGGCCCAGCCGGAGAATCTGTGCCAGATCTTTCGCGAGAAGCCTGACTGGCACAAGGCCGCGCTCAAGATGAACGAGAAGTGGGGGACGCCGATCCATGTGGTGATGGCCATGATGTATCAGGAGTCCTCGTACGTACATGATGCTCAGCCGCCGATGCAGTATTTCCTCTTCATCCCGACCGGGCGGGCCAGTTCGGCTTATGGTTATGCTCAGGTCAAAGATGAAACCTGGGCGGATTACCAGCGGGAAACCGGCAACAGCTGGAGTGACCGCGATGATTTTGCCGACGCCATCGATTTTATGGGTTGGTACACTAACAAAGCCCAGCGGCTCAATGGCACCTCCAAGTGGGATGCCTATGGCCAGTATCTCAACTATCACGAAGGGTGGGGTGGCTACCGGCGTGGCAGCTATCGCAGCAAGGGGTGGTTGATGAAGACCTCTCGCAAAGTGGAAGCTCGCGCCCAGCGCTACGGCGCCCAGTACCGTCAATGCAAGGATCAGCTCTCCCGTGGGGGCTGGTTCTGGTAACCAAATCAGGAGTCAAAAATGCCGTTATTGGACAGTTTTACCGTTGACCACACCCGTATGGAGGCGCCAGCGGTGCGTGTGGCCAAGACCATGCAGACCCCGAACAAGGACACTATTACCGTGTTCGACCTGCGTTTCTGCGTACCGAATCAGGAGATCCTCTCCGAGCGCGGTATCCATACGCTGGAGCACCTGTTCGCCGGTTTTATGCGTGATCACCTGAACGGCAATGGCGTGGAGATCATCGACATCTCTCCTATGGGTTGCCGTACCGGCTTCTACATGAGCCTGATCGGCGCGCCGGACGAAGCCCGTGTTGGCGCAGCCTGGCAGGCAGCCATGAGCGACGTGCTGACCGTGCAGGATCAGGCCAAGATCCCCGAGCTGAACGAGTATCAGTGCGGTACCTACAGCATGCACTCGCTGGAAGAGGCGCACGCCATCGCCCGTCATGTGCTGGAGCGCGGTATCGGCGTCAACCACAACGACGAGCTGGCCCTGCCGGAAGAGAAGCTGAAGAGTCTGTGAGGCTGATGAGCTGTCGCTCATCGGATAACCTCTTCAGGGAATGTTAAAAGAGCCGGTCAGCCATGCTGACCGGCTCTTTTTTATTCCGCCTGATCGCGGTTATGGGGATGACTTGCTCCCCTTGCCGACTCTGATTAGGATGGTTTTTGACCTGAACCTGTTGGCGGAGGTGTGACGATGAAGGGGATATTGCTGCGTTGGCTGGCCCGTTACGATGCATGGTGTGAGGAGTGGGGGCTCACTCAGGAGAACCGGCGCTGCTGCACGCCGGTTCGTTATGATGATGATTCAAGCAAAGAGCGAGCTTGCGCAGAAGAGGCTGAGCTCAATCAAAATTGCGGGTCACGGCGCCGGTAACGCTGTTGTACTCGAAGCCGAGGCCATTCGGGTGATCTGGGAAACGGCCGATAGAATCACGCAGAATATAGCTGCAATTGTTGTGAGTTTGGCCATGCTCGTCGGTTGTATAACTGTCGCTAACAGTCGATAGGTAGTCGGCTTTGTCTTGCAACGTTTGGCTTTTATTGCTGGCTTCAACCGTGTATTCAGTTTCGAGTAGCTCCTCGAAGACAAGCTTGCAGTCATCATTGCCGGAAATTGAAATATAGTCAGATGGCAATTTGCTCAGGTCATACGTCTCGTTTATACCTTTTCCTCTGGCTTCTTCGGAGCCTACTGGCCAGCCATAGAGATTGATGTCCATATTCTTGGCACCAAAACTTCCCAGATTATATAGAGCGAGAGCTTGTCCTTGTGTGGCTACTGCCCAGCCAGCATTAGCCAGCTGAACTGCACTGGCAAAGCTGCCTGCGGTCGCCGAGACCGTGCTTTTCAGGGCATCATCCTTGATATTGATAAAGCGGGGCAGGGCGGTGACGGCCAGGATCCCCAGCACTATGATCACCAGCACCAGTTCAATCAGGGTAAAGCCGTTGTTTCTGTTGTTCATCATGTTCAATGACCCATTAAATACCGCAAACAGGTGTGAGTGATATGCAGCTGATAGATACCCATTGCCATCTCGACTTTCCGGTGTTCGACCAGGACAGGGAGGCACTGCTGGCCCGTTGTCGGGCATTGGGGGTGACGGAGTATATCATTCCTGCCATCGCAGAGGATAACTGGACTCGTGTGATGGCACTGGCAGATCAGCATGACGGCCTCTTTTATGGTCTGGGCATTCATCCCTGGTATGTTGGTGAACAGCTGGAGGGGGTGATGGAGCGGCTGCGAACGCTGGTGATGAGCCAACCTGCCGGCATGGTAGCCATAGGCGAGTGCGGGCTGGACCTCCGTTCTCACGTGCCGCAGGAGGGACAATTTACGTTGTTTGAGGCTCAGATCCGGCTGGCCGCTGATGCCGGGCTCCCCTTGATGATCCACTCGGTGCGCGCCAATGACACTGTGGCCAAGCTGTTGCGCCGCTTCAAGCCGCCTCGTGGCGGGGTGATCCATGCTTTCAGCGGTTCGTTGCAGCAGGCGGAGGCCTTCTGGCAACTGGGCTTTCGACTCGGGGTGGGCGGGGTAATCAGTTTTGAACGGGCGAACAAGACGCGAGAGGTATTTCGGGCCATGCCGCTCGAGGCCCTGGTGCTGGAAACCGATTCGCCCGATATGCCCTTACAAGGTGAGCAAGGCACCCGGAATACCCCGGAAGCGCTGCCGAAAATAGCGGAAATATTGATGACATTGCGGGATGAATCATCGGCAGATGTTACCAAGGTGTTATTTGAGACTGCCCGGCATATTTTCCATCACGACCGATAGCCATGAAACAAATTCGCAACACCTGATTTAGTTGTCAGGAAAAAAAATGAGCGTAAAAATCGTTTGCTGTCTAATTTTGTGACACTTGGACATTTTGATAACGATAAAATGTGACCAGCATTCTATTTTATCGGACTTTAATTAGTATAATGCGCTCCCCTTGATTAGTTGGGTTTAATAACAACTCGCTAACAAGCCAGGTGCTACTAGAGGAAGATAATAATGAATTTGTTCATGGGTCTGGTAGGGATGGCGACGCTCGTCCTTATCGCGGTGCTGTTCTCCAGCAATCGCAAGGCAATCAACGTCCGTACCGTTGTCGGTGCGTTCGCAATTCAAGCCGGTCTGGGGGCGTTTGTTCTCTATGTTCCGGTTGGTCGCGATATCCTGGTCGGCGTGTCCGACGCGGTATCCAGCGTGATCAGCTACGGCCAGAACGGGATCGACTTCCTGTTTGGCGGTCTGGTCAGCAACAAGATGTTTGAAGTGTTCGGTGGCGGCGGCTTTGTCTTTGCCTTCCGTGTTCTGCCGGTCATCATCTTCTTCTCTTCCCTGATTGCAGTGCTCTACTACTTGGGCATCATGCAGATGGTCATCAAGTTGCTGGGCGGCGGTCTGCAGAAAGTACTGGGTACTTCCCGCACCGAATCCCTCTCTGCAACTGCCAACATCTTCGTCGGTCAGACCGAAGCGCCGCTGGTGGTTCGTCCTTACATCTCCAAGATGACTGACTCCGAGCTATTCGCCGTCATGTGTGGTGGTCTGGCCTCCGTTGCCGGTTCCGTACTGGCCGGTTACGCCTCCATGGGCGTGAAGATGGAGTACCTGATTGCTGCCTCCTTCATGGCTGCACCGGGTGGTCTGCTGTTCGCCAAGCTGCTGGTTCCCGAAACCGAGACCCCGAACTACGACGAAAGCTCTGCCGATGCCGAGCTGGATGACAAGCCTGCCAACGTCATTGACGCTGCTGCTGCTGGCGCCTCTGCCGGTATGCAACTGGCCCTGAACGTCGGCGCCATGCTGCTGGCCTTCATCGGTCTGATTGCCATGATCAACGGCATCTTCTCCGGTGTGGGTGGCTGGTTCGGTTATCCGCAACTCTCTCTGGAACTGCTGCTGGGCTGGATCTTCTCCCCGCTGGCCTTCCTGATCGGTGTGCCTTGGAATGAAGCAGTGGTTGCCGGTTCCTTCATCGGTCAGAAGCTGGTAGTGAACGAGTTCGTGGCTTACCTGAACTTCGCTCCGTACCTGAAAGACGAAGTGCTGATCAACGGTGTGGCCATGTCCGATCACACCAAGGCGATCATCTCCTTCGCGCTGTGTGGTTTTGCCAACCTCTCCTCTGTTGCCATCCTGCTGGGTGGTCTGGGGTCCATGGCGCCGAACCGCCGCGGCACCATTGCACGTTTTGGTCTGAAAGCCGTACTGGCTGGCTCTCTGTCCAACCTTATGTCTGCCACTATCGCAGGCTTCTTCCTGGCACTGTCCGGCATGTAATCGCCGCCTGACTGACAGGGTATAAACGCGAACGCCACGGCATCTGCCGTGGCGTTCGCGTATGGAGCGGTGACAACCGTTTTCCTATCTAAACTAATAATAAAATGAGTCAAATCGGAGGTTATATGAATGAAGTGCTACTGGCGATGGTGGCCGGCTTTATAGTTGGTTTGTTGTTTTCTTTCCTCAAATTGCCGATCCCGGCGCCTCCCGTTTTGTCCGGGGTAATGGGGATCGTCGGGGTCTATCTGGGGGGATTGGCCTACTCCTGGATCCTGACTCGTTTCTTTTCGTAAGGCTTTTTTAGACCTGGATTTGCCAGATGTGAGGTACCTCTGAAATTGGCAAATCCGGCTTGCAAACAGGGGGTATCTCGGCTGAAATAGGCGTTGCCAGCAGGGTGCTGGCAATGACTAATACTCGATGAAATCGGGTGTTGGCGGTCAAATGGAATTGATTGGGAAGTCGGGTCAGATGTTGTCGGCCTTTCTCAAGTCTTCATGGAACCAAGTCCGCACTTTTGTAAGAAAGTGACAGGGCTCTTGCCTTATTTACAGTCGCAGTGCCTGCAGGGTGTTTTGAATAACATCCCGATAGTGCCGGTGCCTTCGCACTGTAATTCCATTCCCGTATAGCTGGGGATACTGCCTGTGCATCCATTGCTGGATGGTATGGTTGTGCCCGGTTATCTGGATTAAATCGAGACTTTGGAGAACAGAATGACTGACCTGAAAGTGGCCGCTCAGCGCGCCCTGAACCTGATGGACCTGACCACCCTGAACGATGACGACACCGATCAGAAGGTGATCGACCTGTGCCATAAGGCCAAGTCACCGGCTGGCCTGACCGCAGCTGTCTGCATCTACCCCCGTTTTATCCCTATCGCTCGCAAGACCCTGCGTGAGATCGGCGCTGCCGACGTACGCATTGCGACCGTGACCAACTTCCCCCACGGCAACGACGACATCGAGATCGCCGTGGCCGAGACCCGTGCCGCTGTCGCCTACGGTGCTGACGAAGTGGACGTGGTGTTCCCGTATCGCGCCTTCATGGCTGGCAATGAACAGATCGGTTTTGATCTGGTCAAAGCCTGTAAAGAGGCCTGTGGTGCCAACGTGCTGCTGAAAGTGATCATCGAAACCGGCGAGCTGAAAGCAGAGGCGCTGATCCGTCGCGCTTCCGAAATCTGTATCGATGCCGGTGCCGACTTCATCAAGACCTCCACCGGCAAGGTGCCGGTCAATGCGACCC
>NZ_JBFODG010000004.1:0-42555 GCF_040908215.1 Aeromonas sp. R5-4
CGGCCTGTCACGCCGGGGGTCGCGGGTTCGAGTCCCGTCCGCTCCGCCACTAATTTGAAGGCCTTCCCGATTGGGAAGGCCTTTTTGCTATGGGCACTCTTTACCCAGCGACCCAAGACTTTCACACCAGAGCGAATACAAAAGCCCGGCTTCACGACCGGGCTTTTGTATTTTTAGCGCCTTAAACCACCAATATCTGGCTTTCTCTGCCAAGTAAGAGTGCCAGATAGCCGATTATTTCCACCATTTTCTGGCTATATCCGAGCCTTATCAGCCATTTGAGCGAGTTTACAGGCGGCCAAATCAGGCTTCTGTCGCTTGCTGGCTACAGAGCAGTTCCATATTGACCACCCCCTCTTCCATCTGCACGTCGATCTTGAAGCCAAGCCGTTTGGCGAGGTTGACCATGCCGCGATTGCTGGGCATGGTCATGCCGGATAACTGGCCAATCCCCTGCTCTTTGGCGTAACGGATGATCTTCTCCATCATCAATTTGCCGAGACCCACCCCTTTCAAGTCCGATCGCACCAGAATGGCAAACTCGGCATCGCTCTGGTCCGGGCTCGAAATGGCGCGTACCACGCCGAGGATCTGATCCTGCAGCTCGCCATCTTGCCCCACAGCAACGAAGGCCATCTCCCGGTCGTAATCTATCTGGGTCATGCGAGCCAGCTCTTCATGGCCCAGCTCGCCCACATCGGCAAAGAAGCGTTTGTACCTGTCTTCATCGGAGACCTGCAGCACGAACTGCTTGTGAGCCGGTTCATCTTCCGGCCGGATCGGGCGCAGCAGGATATGGCGCTGATCTTTAAGCCAGGCACCCTCCTCCAGTTCGGTAGGATAGGGGCGGATCGCCAGTCGGTTGCTGGTCGGGATGGCGGGGTCAGCCAGTGTGAGGCTGGCATCCAGCACCACCATCTCTGCGCCGCACGCTTGCAGCGGGTGCAGGTCCAGTTCCTGAATCTCAGGAAAGGCGAGCAATAGCTCGGAGAGCTGGCAAAGCACTTGGCCCAAGGCATCGATATCCAGTCGTTCCGGCGTGGCCTGTTCGCGGATCTTGCGGCTTTTGAGGGCGCCGATGATCTGGTAACGGGCCAGCGCCTGATTGAGCGGTGGCAAGGCTGCCACCATCTCTTGCGGTTCCGCACCCGACTCACCCAGCAGAATGACGGGGCCAAAGATGGCGTCTTGCTGGATCCGTACCCGCAGCTCGAGGCCGCCGCTGCGGCGAGCCATCCGCTGCACCAGCAAGCCTTCGATACGGGCGCCCGGATCGTGCTGTTTGACCCTGTCCAGAATGGCATCAGCGGCTTGTGCCACTTCGGCCGAGGTGCGCAGGTTGAGCACCACGCCGTGCACGGCAGACTTGTGGAGGATGTCGGGCGAGCGCAGTTTTACCGCCACCGGATAGCCGATCTGCTCGGCGGTCAGGGTCGCCTCGATGGCATCGGTAACGATCCAGGTTGGTAGAGTCGAGAGACCGGCGGCTTGCAAAATCGGGTGTACCAGATGGGTATCCAGCCTCAGTTGCTTGCGCTCCTGCGCCTGGCGGATCAGCTGCTGGCAGAGCTCGATATTGAGCTGGTTGCCGTTCAGGGAGGCGGGGGTCTCCATCAGCTGTTTCTGGTTGCGGCGGTACTCCACCATATGCATGAAAGCGGCCATGGCGCTTTCCGGGGTACGGTAGGTCGGGATGCCCGCTTCGGTAAAGAGTTTGCGCCCCTCCTGCGCCGAGTACTCGCCTGCCCAGTTGGTGAGGATATTGAAACGGCGCGCTCTGGGATGCTGCTTCAGATAGGCGATAAGATGGCTGGCCAGCGGCGCGCTCGGTGCCGTGAGCGAGGGGGCGTGGATGATCAGGATGGCGTCGATGCCATCTTCCTGCAACACGTTGTCCAGCGCCTCCTGATAGGTGGTGATGGTGGCATCGCTGCCGATATCGAGTGGCGGGCGAGCCAGCTTGCCGCCCCGCTCCAGCAGTACATCCACTGCCATATTAGCCAGCCCGCGACCGTTGGAGATGATGGCAAGCCGCTCCCCCTTGAGGGTCATGGAGTGGCTGAGGGTTTCCACCGCGGCAAACAGTTCGTGGGTATCCCGTACCCGCAGCATGCCAGCACGGCGGATGGCTGCATCATAGACATTGTCGAGACCGTGGGCCGGTTCGTGGCGCCCGCTTTTCAGTACCAGGATCGGCTTGTTGCGCGAGGCTGCTCGCGCTGCCGAGAGAAAGTGGCGGGCGTCGTGCAACTTGTCCATGTAGATCAAAATGGCGCGGGTGACGCTATCGCGGGAGAGTTGATCCAGCAGCTGGCCGAAGTCGATATCGCAGTGATCACCAAGGGAGATGAAGGCGGAAAAGCCCAGTTCATGCTGCTTGGCCCAATCCAGAATGGTGGTGCTGACGGCGGCGGATTGCGAGAGAAAGGCGACCTGCCCCGGCTTGGCGGCAATGGGGGAAAAGCTGGCGTTGATCCCCTGGCCGGGCAGCAGCATTCCCATGCTGTTGGGGCCGAGCAGGCGAATGTCATATTGCTGGCAGACCCGTTTCAGCTCCAGTCGCTCCTCGGGGGAAAAGTCGGCGGCCAGTATGATGGCAGCCCCCGCACCCTTCTGGCCGAGCGCTTCCAGCAACGGCAAGACCCGCTCCCGCCTGGTGCAGATGATGGCGAGATCCGGGGTCAGCGGCAGGCTGGCGATGTCGGGATAGGCCAGCACGCCGGCGATGGCCTTGTTGCGCGGAGTGACGGGGAGGATGGGCCCTTTGAACTGGCCTGCCAGCAGGTGGCGCACGATCACATGACCCGCCTTGAGCGGATCGGTCGAGGCGCCGATCACGGCGATTGAGTGGGGTTTGAACAGCCGATCCAGACCGCTTGCTTTCATGGGCACTCCCGACAAAAGGGGGAAGATACCAGTCTAATACGCCTTTGCTGCGGGTTCTGTGACCGGATCCTGATCACCGTTTGTTCAGGGCATTGGCACGCAGATAAAAGCGCAGTTCGCCTTGCACCCGACGAATGGCTCCCAGGTGGCGTTCCTGTAGATAGATATCCTGCTCCCGATCGAGCGCCGTGCTGGGTACGCCCATGCTTTGCAGATACTCGTCAAACAGGGTTGAACCCTTGATCTCTACCAGATGCTGTTTCATGGCTCTCCTCCCTGCGCCTTGGTGTTTGTTGATGAATGCCCAGTCTGCGATGACCTGCCGGGTTTGCCTATTGTCACTTTTGACACGAGATTTGACACGAGAGCGCTCACACATCTTTCAGCGAGGGCGCCGTTGAGGCGCTGGCTGGCGTTATAGTATGGCGAGGAGCACGAGGCACGGATGGTGCACAGGATGATCAGAGTCTGGTGGTGGTGCATGGTACTGTGGACGGTTGGCGTATCGGCAACCGAGCAGCCTATCCGCGCCTGGAATCTGCTGCTGGATCATCCCAACCCCGCCGTCGTCCAGTTGCTGCGCCTCTCCCTCGATCTCACCGTGCCCGAATATGGCCCCTATCAGCTGGTATCCAGCCCGCAGATGGAGCAGGGGCGGGCGGTGAAGGAGCTGCGCAGCGGTGAGCTGGTTCAGGTCGGTGTCTTTGCCCCCGATGGTGAGCGAGAGCGGGAGTTGCTGGCAATCCACATTCCGCTGGCCAAGGGGCTGCTCGGCTGGCGGGTGTGTCTGGTTCGGCAGGGGGATGAGGGGCGTTTTGCCGCGATCGAGTCGTTGGCGGACTGGCATCGTGCCGGGCTCTCCATCGGTCAGCACAGGTCCTGGCCAGACACCCAGTTGCTGCGGGCCAACGGTCTCAAGGTGACGGTGGGCAATCTTTATGAGGCGCTCTTTAACATGCTGCGCAAGAAGCGCTTTGACTGCTTCCTGCGCTCGGTCATCGAGGTCGAGGATGAACTAAGGCAGCATCCGGATCTCGCCATCGAGCCCCGTCTGGTGTTTCGCTATCCGCTGGCGCTGCTCTTCTTTGTCTCGCCAAAATATCCGGAGCTGGCCCAGCGCATCGAGCTTGGCCTGCTGCGGGCGCGGCAGTCTGGTGCTTTTGACCGGGTCTTTGAAGAGGGATTTGGCAGTACCATTCGGCGGCTGAAACTGGATGAGCGGGTGCGCCTCGAGCTGCACAACCCCGACTTGCCGCTGCCCAGCCGCATCATGATGGCCGATCCGGCCCTTATCTATAAACCGGTGTCAGCGCAGTGAGCCCTGATTCTGCGCGGTATCCCAGAAGGCGCGGATCAGCGGTTCTTCCAGCCGCTTCTTGAGTACCCCGATCCCCACATCAAATGGTTTGAAGGCTGGCTTGAGGTCGATGATCCGCACCTTGTCGCCGAGCGGGCTGTGGTCGATTACCGCCGCCGGTACCAGCCCCACGCCACAACCAAGTGCCACCATGGCGACAATCCCCTCGTTGCCCGCCACTTCGGCGTAGATGTTGGGCGCTATCCCCTTGTTGCGAAACCACTGATCGCTGCGTTTGCGGGCCAAGCCCTGCTCGGAGAGGATGACTGGCAGCTGCTCCCAATCAGGTTCTCCCTGACGGAACCACTGGTTCAGTTGCGGGGCGTTGCGCGGCGCGATAAAGACCAGCGGCACCTGCTGCAGGCTGGCGAACTCCAGCTTGGCGGGCAGGGCGTCGGGGCGGGCAGCGATGGCGAGATCTGCCTCGTCGGCCAGGATCTTGTCCACCGCCAGCGCCGGGTCACCGGTCTCCAGCTTGATCTCCAGCTGGGGGTAGCGGCGGCGAAAGCGCTCCAGTACCTCGGGCAGCAGAAAGTAACTGGCAGTGACCGAACAGAAGACCCGCAGCCGCCCCTGCAGCGGTTCATCGCTGCGTTTGAGCTCCTGCTTGAGCTGGCGCCACTCCTGCAACAGGCCGCCGCCGAATTCGCGCAGCTTCTCGCCGGCGGGGGTGAGCCGTACCGAGCGGTTGTCCCGCTCGAACAGGATGCAGCCGGTCTCCTGCTCCAGCCGCTGGATGGCGCGGCTCAGGGTGGAAGGGCTGACCGCCATGGCATCGGCGCTCTTGCCGAAGTGGAGGGAGTCGGCGAGGTGGAGAAACAGCTCGAGATTGCGAAGGTCCATCTTTCAGCTCCTGGCGCGGCTTGTGTGCCCGATATCCAGCGGTTGGCGGCTTGTTTCTGCCATCTCGCGGTACATTCAGCAGGCAATTATGAAGGGTGATCGTTTCAGTTATTGCAACGTACTGTTTCGAATATATCAGTTCAGGCAATAAGTGTCCCGCGCTATAGTGGTTCAGACAACGCCGCTATCCGGCATGGAATCAATCGAACGGAGCAATCACCATGGCTAACTATTTCAACACCTTGAACCTGCGTCAGCAGTTGGCCCAGCTGGGCAAGTGTCGTTTCATGCAGCGCGAAGAGTTCGCGGACGGCTGCAACGTGCTGAAGGGCAAGAAGGTGGTGATTGTGGGCTGTGGTGCCCAGGGTCTGAACCAGGGTCTGAACATGCGCGACTCCGGGCTGGATATCTCCTACGCCCTGCGCAAGGCCGCCATCACCGAGAAGCGCGCCTCTTGGCAGAAGGCTACCGACAACGGCTTCGCGGTCGGTACCTATGAAGAGCTGATCCCGACCGCCGATCTGGTGCTGAACCTGACCCCGGACAAGCAGCACTCCGACGTGGTGAAAACCGTGATGCCGCTGATGAAGCAAGGCGCCGCGCTGGGCTACTCCCACGGCTTCAACGTGGTGGAAGAGGGTCAGCAGATCCGTTCCGACATCACAGTTGTTATGGTGGCGCCCAAGTGCCCGGGTACCGAAGTGCGTGAAGAGTACAAGCGCGGCTTCGGCGTACCGACCCTGATCGCCGTTCACCCGGAAAATGACCCGAAAGGTGAAGGTATGGCCATCGCCAAGGCGTGGGCCTCTGCCACCGGCGGCGACCGTGCCGGGGTGCTGGAATCCTCCTTCGTGGCGGAAGTGAAATCCGATCTGATGGGCGAGCAGACCATCCTCTGCGGCATGCTGCAGGCCGGTTCCCTGCTTTGCTACGACAAGCTGGTTGCCGAAGGCACCGACCCGGCCTACGCCGGCAAGCTGATCCAGTTCGGCTGGGAGACCATCACCGAAGCCCTGAAACAGGGTGGCATCAGCCTGATGATGGATCGCCTCTCCAACCCGGCCAAGCTGCGCGCCTTCGAGCTCTCCGAGCAGCTCAAGACCCTGATGCGCCCGCTGTTCGAGAAGCACATGGACGACATTATCGCCGGTGAGTTCTCCCGTGGCATGATGGCCGACTGGGCCGAAGACGATGCCAAGCTGTTCGGTTGGCGCGAAGAGACCGGCAAGTCTGCCTTCGAAAACGCCCCGGCGTTCGCAGGCAAGATTGCCGAGCAGGAGTACTTCGACAATGGCGTGGTGATGGTGGCCATGGTCAAGGCGGGTGTCGAGCTGGCATTCGAGACCATGGTGGCCTCCGGTATCTACGAGGAGTCCGCCTACTACGAATCCCTGCACGAGTTGCCGCTGATCGCCAACACCGTTGCCCGCAAGCGTCTGTACGAGATGAACGTGGTCATCTCCGATACCGCCGAGTACGGTAACTACCTGTTCGCCAACGCTGCAGTGCCGTTGCTGCGCGAGCACTTCATGCCGACCCTGAAAGCGGGCGATCTGGGTGCCAGCAAGGCGGAAGAGCAGAGCGTGGATAACCTGGCGCTGCTGGCGGCCAACGAAGCGACCCGTAACCACCCGATCGAGAAGATCGGCCAGGTACTGCGCGGTTACATGAAGGACATGAAACGCATCGCCGTTGGCGGTTAAGCCCGCATCGGGCTGGAGGATGAAGGGGCGGGGATGACGATCCCCGTCGCCGGTCGGACTGGACACCCGACCGGTCAGCCAGAAAAATCAGCCTGACAGTCATAAAAAAGCCCCGCTCATCGAGCGGGGCTTTTGCATTCAGAAAGGCCGGATAAATCAGGCTTTCCACGCTTTCCAGGTGTTGATCAGACCGTTGGTGGAGCAGTCGTGGCTGGTGACAGCCTCGTTGTTGCCCAGCTCCGGCAGGATCTTGTTGGCCAGCTGTTTGCCCAGCTCCACGCCCCACTGGTCGAAGCTGAAGATGTTCCAGATTGCGCCCTGTACGAAGATCTTGTGCTCGTACATGGCGATTAGGGCACCCAGGGTTTTCGGGGTCAGGCTCTTGAACAGGATGGAGTTGGTCGGGCGGTTGCCTTCGAACACCTTGAACGGCACCAGATCCTTGACCTGCTCCAGGGTTTTGCCAGCAGCCAGGAACTCGGCTTCGACCTCTTCCTTGCTCTTGCCGAAGGCCAGCGCCTCGGTCTGGGCGAAGAAGTTGGCCAGCAGTTTCGGGTGGTGGTCACCGATCGGGTTGTGGCTGATGGCCGGCGCCAGGAAGTCACAGGGGATCAGCTTGGTGCCCTGATGGATCAGCTGGTAGAAAGCGTGCTGGCCGTTGGTGCCCGGCTCACCCCAGATGATGGGGCCAGTCTGGTAGTCAACCGGCTTGCCGTTGCGATCCACGTACTTGCCGTTGGACTCCATGTTGCCCTGCTGGAAGTAGGCAGGGAAGCGGTGCATGTACTGGTCGTACGGCAGAATGGCTTCGGACTCGGCACCGTAGAAGTTGTTGTACCACAGGCCAATCAGCGCCAGCAGCACCGGCACGTTCTGCTCATAGGAGGCAGTGGCGAAGTGCATGTCCATCTCGAAGGCGCCTTGCAGCAGGGCTTCGAAGTTCTCGAAACCGACAGACAGGGCGATGGGCATGCCGATGGCAGACCAGGAGGAGTAGCGGCCGCCAACCCAGTCCCAGAACTCGAACATGTTGTTGGTGTCGATGCCGAACTCGGCCACGGCCTTGCCGTTGGTGGAGAGCGCAGCGAAGTGCTTGGCAACGTGGGCCTTGTCACCGGCGATGTTGATGAACCAGTCGCGGGCGGTCAGGGCGTTGGTCATGGTCTCCTGGGTAGTGAAGGTCTTGGAGGCCACCAGGAACAGGGTGGTTTCCGGATCGATCTTCTTCAGGGTCTCGGCGATGTGGGTGCCATCGACGTTGGAGACGAAGTGCATCTGCAGATGGTTTTTGTAGGGGCGCAGTGCCTCGGTGATCATTACCGGGCCGAGATCGGAGCCACCGATACCGATGTTGACCACATGCTGGATCGCTTTGCCGGTGTAGCCTTTCCACTCGCCGGAGATGATCTTCTCGCAGAAGCCTTTCATCTTGGCCAGTACGGCGTTCACTTCCGGCATCACGTCCTTGCCGTCGCACTCGATGGGGCGGTCGGAGCGGTTGCGCAGGGCCACGTGCAGTACGGAGCGGCCTTCGGTCATGTTGATCTTGTCGCCATTGAACATGGCATCGATCGCGCTGCGAAGATCGGTCTCTTTGGCCAGATCAACCAGCAACTTGAGGGTTTCTTCGGTGATCAGGTTCTTCGAGTAATCAACCAGGATGTCGCCGCCGAAGGTAAGGGAAAACTTGTCAAAGCGCTTCGGGTCCTGCGTGAACAGATCCTTGAGTCGAGTCTCTTTGTTTGCTGCAAAGTGGGCTTCCAGTGCCTGCCAGGCCTGGGTTTGGGTTGGATTGATATTTTTCATAGGATTCCTGAAATGCCAAGTTGTGTTTGAACCTTGCAGGCAAGGTCCCGCCAAACCTTATTATCCGAGCATTATAGCGAGCCGATCGGGCGGCCCGTGTAACAGATTTTTACCGATTGTCTTTTACCGCAATGGGTCACTGTCGGGAGCATACAACCAGAACATTGGGATTATGTGTCACGAAAGCAAGGCGGATCTTGCGCTTGCTCATGATTGGGGCCACCCCGATAGCCTGAAATTGTTTTCATCCGGTTGGCGTGGTTATGCACCGACATGGCCATGGGCTGGGGCCAGAAACGACAATGCCAGCCCGAAGGCTGGCATTGTCTGTTGCAGCAGAACTGCGATCACGCCTGCGGTTTTTGCATGTGCATCACCATCTGCGGGAAGGGAATTTCGATCCCTTCGGCATCAAAGGTCAGTTTCACCTTCTCGTGGAAGTCGAACCAGACACCCCAGTAGTCAGCGGTTTTCACCCAGGGGCGCACCACGATATTGACCGAGGAGTCGGCCAGCGCGGCAACGGCGATGGTAGCGGCCGGATCTTTCAGGATGCGCGGCTCTTCGCTTACCAGACGCTCGAGGATCTGTTTGGCCTTGCGCAGGTCAGAGCCGTAGCCGATGCCAAAGGTCATGTCGACGCGGCGGGTATCCATACGCGAGTAGTTGACGATGGTGCCGTTGAGGATGGCGGAGTTCGGGACGACCACCATCTTGTTGTCACCGGAGGTGAGGGTGGTGGTAAAGAGCTGAACGGACTGCACCACACCCGCGGTGCCTGCCACTTCGATAAACTCGCCCGCCTTGATGGGGCGGAAGATAATCAGCAGGAAGCCGGCAGCGAAGTTGGAGAGCGAGCCTTGCAGCGCCAGACCGATGGCCAGACCGGCGGCACCGATAATGGCGACGAAGGAGGCGGTCTGCACGCCGACACGGCCCAGCGCGGCGATCACCACGAACACCAGAATGGCGTATTTGAGGATGCTGCCGACGAAGTGGGTGACTGTGGTGTCCAGCTTGCGGGCCTGCATCACCTTGACCACGCCACCGCTGATGAGGTTGGCGGCGATATAGCCGACCAGCAGGGTCAGCAGGGCGGCGGCGATATTGACGCCGTATTCGATCAGCAGTCCCTGATTATTGACCAGCCAGGTCTGCGCTTCGGTAATGATTTCGGGTTCCATAGGATGTCCTGTCAGGTTCTAAAAGGTTTATGGTGGATAAATCTAACACCGCAGCGCGACAGTACGGGTCGCATCTGGTACTTCTTTTCTGCCATAAAAACCTGACACAAAAAAGAAGGGAGGCCAAAGCCTCCCTTCTTTTTGCTGAATGATGCGAAAAAACCATCAGCTCTGCAGCAGTTGGCTGCGGATAAATTGCCACTGATCTTCGAAACCGGCGGTGGGCTTGAGCTTGAACTCGGAGCGCACGAACTGGCTGATACGGCCTTCGGTGTAGGCCAGCAGTAGATTGGCCAGCATGGTCTCGTCGAGCTGGAAGCCTTGCCCCTCGCGCAGCCGCTTCTCGCGCAGTACCTGCTTGATCTGGGTCTCCAGCTTGTCGAACAGGATGCTGATGCGATCCCGCAGCCGATCGTGTTCACCCAGCAGGGCGTCGCCGTTGAGGATGCGGGTGATGCCGGGATTGCGCTCGGCAAACACCAGCAGCAGCTGAAGGATGTGGTGGCAGCGCGCCATGGTGTCCTTCTCTTCCGCCATGATCAGATTGACCCGTGACAGCAGGGAATCCTCGATAAAGTCGATCAGCCCCTCGAACATCCGCGCCTTGCTGGGAAAATGTCGATAGAGGGCTGCTTCAGAGACGCCGACCTCGGCCGCCAGACGGGCCGTGGTGATGCGCTGACCCGGACTGGTTTCCAGCATATGGGCGAGCGCTTGCAGGATCTGATCGCGCCGACTCTGTTTCTGATTACTGCTTGCCATGGATTCCCCTAAAAAAACAATGGCTTGATTCTGTTATTAAGCACCGCCCATCGGGCTGGTGTGGTCTGTTATTGGCGACCAGAAGAACCAAAACCGCCTTCACCCCGTTCGCTCTGATTGAACTCATCGACCAGTTGGAAGCTGGCCTGAACTACCGGCATGATCACCAGCTGGGCGATGCGCTCGCCGGGTTGCATGGTGAACTCATCTTTGCCGCGGTTCCAGACCGAGACCATCAGCTGACCCTGGTAATCGGAATCGATCAGACCGACCAGGTTGCCCAGCACGATGCCGTGCTTATGGCCGAGACCAGAGCGGGGCAGAATGGTGGCACACAGACCCGGATCCTGGATGTGGATGGCCAGACCGGTCGGCACCAGGGTGGTATCACCCGGAGCCAGAGTCAGCGGTGCATCCAGCAGAGCGCGCAGATCCATGCCGGCAGAGCCCGGTGTGGCGTAGGCGGGCAGCGGGTACTCGGTACCGATACGGGCATCCAGAATCTTCAGTTCAATTTGTGTAGTCATGAATCGCTTTTTCAGTTGGATCTTGTGTTGGCGCCCCTCTTGGCAAGGCGGGGCGCCGTGAGTCTTGTTCTTTCGGGACGCTCAGTGCCGATAGTGGCGCGCAATCAGGGCGATCAGGTGACGTGCCAGCGTCAGCTTGTCAGCCAGCGGCAGCGGGGCCTGGCCCCCTTGCCAGAACACGGTCAGGGCGTTGTCATCGGCGTTGAAGCCTTGCCCCTCGCGGGACACATCGTTGGCGGCAATCATGTCCAGCCGCTTACGCTGCAACTTGTCGAGGGCGTATTGTTCCACATCCACGGTTTCGGCGGCAAATCCGACGGTGAAGGGTTTGTCTGAAAGGGCGCCGACGGCCGCGATGATGTCGGGGTTTTTCACCAGCTTCACCACCATCTGGTCGTTGTCACCAGTCTTCTTGATCTTCTGGCTGGCGACCTGTTCGGGACGATAGTCGGCCACCGCGGCGCAGCCGATGAAGAGGTCGCACTCGCCGACCCGGCTCATCACCGCCTGATGCATCTGCTCGGCGCTCTCGACATCGATGCGGGTGACGCCAGCTGGTGTAGCCAGCGTTACCGGGCCGCTCACCAGCGTCACTTCGGCGCCCGCTTCACGGGCAGCGCGAGCGATAGCAAAGCCCATCTTGCCGGAGCTGTGGTTGCTGATGTATCGCACCGGATCCAGCGCCTCGCGGGTTGGCCCTGCGGTGAGCAGCAGCTTGACGCCTGCCAGCAAGGGCTCAGCGGCCAGCTGCTGACAGCAGCGATCCACCAGTTCGAGGGGGTCCAGCATCCGCCCCGGGCCCACATCGCCACAGGCCTGGCTGCCGGCATCCGGCCCCCACAGCAGAATGCCGCGGCTGGCCAGGGTCTTGAGGTTGGCCTGGGTGGCAGCGTTGAGATACATCTGCTGGTTCATGGCAGGTGCCAGCGCGATGGGCGCCGGAGTGGCCAGACAAAGGGTGGTCAACAGTTCGTCGGCCATGCCTGCAGCCATCCGCGCCATCAGGTTGGCGCTGGCGGGGGCGATCAGAACCAGATCGGCCCACTTGGCCAGCTCGATATGACCCATGCCCGCTTCGGCAGAGGGATCCAGCAGGCTGTAGGCCACCGGATGACCGGAGACCGCCTGCAGGGTCAGCGGGGTGATGAACTCCTTGGCGGAGCGGGTCATCACCACCCGCACTTCGGCACCCTGATCTTTCAGGCGGCGTACCAGCTCGGCACTCTTGTAGGCGGCGATCCCGCCACTGACACCCAACAGGATGCGTTTATCGGCCAATCTCATCTGCTGTTTCTCTATCCGGCTCATTCTGACTGGTCGGCTAAGATACCACAGGCAATGGATGACGACAGGGGTTGGCATCAAGGGGTGTGGTCGGGCGCGCGCAATTTTTTGCTATGTTTTTTCTCAACAGGGATGAGGAAGAGACAAATGAGCATCAAAGAGTGGCCGGAAGATGAACGCCCCAGAGAGAAGTTGCTGCGTCAGGGGCCCGCGGCGCTCTCCGATGCCGAGCTGCTCGCCATCTTTCTGCGCACCGGCGTCAATGGCCTGAGTGCAGTGGATCTTTCACGTAATCTATTGAATCAATTCGGCTCTTTGCGCAGCTTGCTGGGCGCGGATCAACGGGCATTCTGCGAGGCGCACGGCCTTGGCCCGGCCAAATATGCCCAGTTGCAGGCGGTGCTGGAGATGGCCAGACGCCATCTGGCCGAGCAGTTGCAACGGGGCGATGCCCTCACCTCGCCCCAGCTGACCCGCGACTATCTGCAGGCCCAGCTGCGGGATCGGCAGCGCGAGGTGTTTGCCCTGCTGCTGCTCGACAATCAGCACAGAGTCATTCAATTTGTTGAGCTTTTTTTCGGCACAATCGATTCGGCGAGCGTCTGGCCAAGAGAAATCGTGCAGATCGCGCTCAAACATAATGCAGCCGCGGTGATTCTGGCGCATAATCACCCGTCAGGCGTCGCCGAGCCCAGTAGGGCCGACCGCCAGATCACGGATCGGATCACGGCCGCTTTGGCCCTGATCGATATCAGAGTGCTGGATCACTTGGTGATCGGTGATGGCATCACGGTTTCTTTTGCCGAGCGCGGTTGGCTATAACTGTGCTCTGGCACCGTATTAGTTGATCTTTGATCACGGATGCTGTATAAAATGCCGCCTTCTGTTTGCCCCGCAATCGAAGGCCAGCGGGGCAGATATTTGCTCGAGCAATGAAGTAAGATTTGGAGAGACTGACATGTCTAGAGTATGCCAAGTAACCGGCAAGCGCCCGGCAGTTGGTAACAACCGTTCGCACGCTAACAACGCCACCAAGCGTCGTTTCCTGCCGAACCTGCACACTCACCGTTTCTGGGTTGAGAGTGAAAAACGCTTCGTAAGCCTGCGCGTATCCGCAAAAGGCATGCGTATCATCGACAAGCGTGGCGTTGAAGTGGTTCTGGCTGAACTGCGCGCCAGCGGTGTTAAGGTATAAGGAATTAGATCATGGCTAAAGGTATTCGCGAGAAAATTCGCCTGAACTCCAGCGCCGGTACTGGTCACTTCTATACCACTACCAAAAACAAGCGCACCATGCCCGAAAAAATGGAGATCAAAAAGTTTGATCCCGTTGTTCGTCAGCATGTGATCTACAAGGAAGGCAAAATCAAGTAATTACTTGATGCTGCATTCCCAAAAACCCGGCTTCGTGCCGGGTTTTTTTATGCGCCGAATTCAGTACACTGCCGGTTCAAAGGGAGGCTTGCCATGTTCAAATTGAGCCGCAAAGGCTGGAATAACGTGATCATTGTGGTGGTGCTGATCGTGATCACCCTGTTGCATCGTATGGAGACTGCCCAGCAGGAGAACAGCGCCAAGCGCGCTCGCCCCTTGCTGCCGGATGCGGCCGTGGTGCTCACCTGGCAGGGGCCGAGCTGGCAGATTGAGCGGATTGGTCAGGGCTGGCGCAGTGTGCCGGATCTGGGGCTCGACACGGTGCAGCTGGATGCCCGGCTGGCGCGCTGGCAGAGCTGGTTGCTGCCCCCCGGCGAGGTGGTGCGCGGCACCCCGGTGGCCATCAAGGTGTGGATTGCTGGCCAGAACGATCCGGTCGAGATCGGCCTCTATCAGAACAGCGGCCAATATGGCGCTCAGCTGCCCTCCGGTCTCTGGCTCGCCCTCACTGCCGAGCAGTATCGCGATCTGCTGCGTCCTGCCCCCTGAGTTCCTTTTCCTTGCGAGGTGCCCATGCCCGAATTGCCAGAAGTTGAAGTCAGTCGTCAGGGGATCTCCCCCTGGCTTACCGGTATCAAGGTGACGCGCGTGGTGGTGCGGGATGGCCGCCTGCGCTGGCCGATCCCCGGTGAGATTCAGGAGCTGGTGGACCTCACCATCCATCGGGTGCGTCGCCGTGCCAAATACCTGCTGCTGGAGACCGATTTCGGCACCGCCATCCTTCATCTGGGGATGTCCGGCAGCCTGCGTGTACTGGATATCGGCACCCCGGCCGAGAAGCACGACCACGTGGATATCGAGCTGGAGAATGGCAAGCTGCTGCGGCTCAACGATCCGCGCCGCTTCGGCGCCCTGCTCTGGACTCGGGAACCGGCCGAAGCCCATGCGCTGCTCGCCAAGCTGGGGCCCGAGCCACTCACCGATGCCTTCAGTGCTGATTACCTGCGTGAGCGCGCCAAGGGACGCAGCACCGCCATCAAACAGTTCCTGATGGACAATCAGGTGGTGGTCGGGGTGGGCAACATCTACGCCAACGAGGCGCTCTATGCTGCCGGCATTCACCCCAAACGGGCGGCGGGCAATATCAGTGCCGAGCGGCTGGGAACCCTGGTGGCCGAGATCAAGCGCGTGTTGGCCGAGGCGATTCGCCAGGGCGGCACTACTCTCAAGGATTTCACCAGCGCCGATGGCAAGCCGGGCTATTTCGTGCAGCAGTTGCAGGTTTATGGCCGTGGCGGTCAGCCCTGTTTCCACTGTCACACCCTGCTGACCGAGACAAGAATGGGCCAGCGCACCACGGTTTTTTGCAGTCATTGCCAGCGCTGAGGCACTTTTTGCCCCGATCAGGGGGAAGTTGTAACAGCGTATTTCCACTCTGTTGAAGATTTGCACAGCTGTCACTAGTATCCCGACCGTTCAGGCGGTTTGAGAATATAAAAATGACAGTTAAATCAATAGACTGGGAATATTTATCCCGGCAGGAGCGCTATTGCGCAAAATCCATGGCCCGCTTCCTCTACCCCGAGGGATGTGACCGGAAAACCTTCAATCGCGGCAAGTTCGTGCTGCGCAGCCTGCTCTATCGCAAGTCGCTGAGCCGGGTCTTCAGCCTGTTTCAGTGCGACTCGCTCAAGGCGCTGCCAGCTGTCTATCCCGAGCTGCTCGACAAGCCGATGCGTCCCTATCGCTTCGCCTGTGCCAGCGCCCGTCAACGGGCCGAGATGCTGGAAAATCACTATCGGTTGCTGCTGGAGTGCTACCCGCAGCTGATTGAGCCGCTCTATCTGGGCGAGGGGATCGCGCTGGGGCGCTATCTCCAGAGTGACTGCCGCATTCTGCTGCGCCACGATGGCACCTTCCGCCGCGAGGCCGAGCTGGCGCTCTCTATCGTCAACGGCGAGGGGCAGCGCCTCTACAGCTGCGCCTTTTCGCTGGCGGGCAGCGTGGATCGTTTGATTCTGATGATCGGCTCCATGCAGGGGCCGGAGCCTGCGGTCGACAATGCCCAGGATCGGGTGCGCGAGCTGACCAAAGAGGGACACGGCTTGCGGCCCAAATCCCTGCTGGTGCAGCTGGTGCTGCAACTGGCGCGGAGCATGGGGGCGGCGGAGGTGCTGGCGGTGCGCAAGCGGGCCCACGTGTTTCAGGCCAAGCGCTATAGCAGCAAGCAGAAAGCCAATTTGCAGGCCGATTATGACGAGCTGTGGCAGGAGTTCGACGCCCGGGATGTGGATGCCAACTTCGTCGCTCTGCAAGCCCAGCCGCGCAAGCCGCTGGAGGAGATCGCCTCCAAGAAGCGGGCCATGTATCGGCGCCGCTACGAGTGGCTCGATCAGCTGGTGCAGGAGATGAGCGAGCGGTTTGCCCGTAAGTAACCGGCAAGCAGGCTGACCTCTCCATAGCGAGACAGAAACGAACAAGGGCTACCCGCGGGTAGCCCTTGTTCGTTTCTGCCCATCAGGGGAGGGATTAGCGCTGCTGCTGTTTGGCGGCGATGGCCTGCGCCACCACGGGGTCGACAAACTGGCGGATGTCGCCACCGTGCAGCGCCACCTCTTTCACCAGAGTGGAGGAGATAAAGGAGTTCTCCTCGGCCGGGGTGAGGAAGACGCTCTCAAGCGTGGGCATCAGGCGGCGGTTCATGTTGGCCAGCTGGAACTCGTACTCGAAGTCGGAGACGGCGCGCAGACCACGGATCAGCACGTTGGCCTGATGCTCTTTGGCAAAATCGACCAGCAGCCCGGAGAAGCCGACCACCTTGACGTTGGGAAGCGTGCTGGTCACTTGCTGGACAAGCTGGACACGTTCCGCCAGATCGAACAGCGGGCGCTTGCTCGGGCTGTTGGCGACACCGACGATCACCTCGTCAAACAGCTTGGCGGCGCGGCCGATCAGGTCGGCATGGCCATTGGTAACGGGATCAAATGTCCCGGGATAGATCACCCTGGTAGTCATCTTTGTGGTCCTGCAACCTGGAAATTTGGTCGCATTATAAGGTCGTCGCTTGAGAATAGCAGTGCATCAGGCAAGAATACGCCATCGCGCATCAAGCCTCCTTGCATTGGTGACAGGGAGCAAAGGGATTTTTTATGAAACGTATTCTGGTCGTTCGCAATGACAAGATTGGTGACTTCATGCTGGCGTGGCCTAGCTTCGCCATGCTCAAAGGCTCCATGGAGTGTCATGTGACTGCCCTGGTTCCGGCCTACACGGCGCCGCTGGCCCGGCTCTGCCCCTGGATTGACGAGGTGATCATCGATCCGGGCGTGCGAGCCGACAAGGAGCAACAGCGGGCACTGCTGGCCCGGATCAAGGCGGCGGCGTTCGACGCGTCCATCTGCCTCTTCTCCAACTCCCGCAACGCCATGCTGGTGTGGAAGGCACATATCCCTTACCGGCTGGCGCCGGCGACCAAGCTGGCGCAGGTGCTCTACAACCAGCGACTGGTGCAGCGCCGCTCCCGTTCCCAGAAGCCGGAGTCCGAGTACAACCTGGAGCTGATCCGCCGCTTCCTGGCCGATCAGCAGGTGGCCGTGGTGGAGCCCACGACCCCCTTCCTGCAGTTCGATGAGGAGACTCTGCGGCAGGTGCGCGAACAGCTGGCACTCAAGCTCAAGCTCGATGCCAGCCGCCCCTGGCTGATGGTACACGCCGGCAGCGGTGGCTCGGCCAACAACCTCTCCATCGAGCAGTACGCCCGCATCATCATCAAGCTCAATCAGGCCTGCCCCGAGTTGCAGTGCGTGCTGACCGCAGGCCCGGGCGAGGAGAAGATGGCTGAACAGCTGGCAGCCGAGCTACTGGCTCACGGCGGCAACGGCTGGATCTACCGCTCCAGCGATGGTCTGCCGATGTTCTGTCAGGTGCTGGCCAACGCCGCTTTGTTTATCGCCGGCAGTACCGGCCCGCTCCATATCGCTGGGGCGCTCGACGTGCCGACCATCGGTTTCTTCCCGATGCGCCGCTCCGCCACTCCGCTGCGCTGGAAGCCCCTCAACAGCGAAGGGCGCCACCTTGCCTTCAGCCCGCCGGAGGATAGCGACCATCCTGAGGATATGAGCCAGCTCGATCCCAAGACCATGGTGCCGGTGATGGCCCGCTGGGCGGCGCCTTTCTGGCGCAAATAACGTATGCAGCAATGCAAACAGGGCCCCGTGGGGCCCTGTTTCGTATGACGGTTATTCCGGCTGCTGCGGCTGTTGGCGCACCCAGAGGTCGGCGTATTTGACGAAGGTGGAGTGGGCGGAGAGGATCGCCAACAGCAGCCCCTGCTTGCCATCGAGGAAACCCGCTTTGAGCAGGTACATCTTGAGGAAGCAGCCGACAGCGTGGATCAGCCCCTGACTGAGAGAGCCCTTCTTGCCGCGAGCGGTGCGCTGATCGGCCCAGGCGCGGGCATAACCGGCGGATTTCACCAGATAGTGCTCCAGATCCCGATAGGTGAAGTGGAGCAGGTCACCATGAATGTTGACGATCTTCATGTTGGCCCGTACTTCCACCTTTTCGTGCACCAGCGCCTCGTTGTAGCTGGTGAGTGCCTTGGGATAGAGGCGCAGCACCCGATCCGGATACCAGCCGCTGTGGCGGATAAAGCGGCCAAAGACCCAGGAGAGGCGCGGCAGCGAGTAGATGGTGTCGCTGGCCGGATTGGCCATCACGTTGGCGATGGCGGTTTTCAGCTCGGGGGTGAGCCGCTCGTCGGCATCCAGCCACAACACCCAGTCGGATTGCACGTGGGACTGGGCCAGTCGGCGCTGTTTGCCAAAGCCCGGCCACTTGGCGTTGACGAAGAAACGGGCCCCAAATTCGGCGGCGATGGCCGGGGTCTCGTCCTGACTGCCCGAGTCCAGAATGACGATCTCGTCCACCAGTCCGTCGAGGGAGGCGAGGCACTTGCGCAGGTTGTCGGCTTCATTCTTGACGATCAGAACGGCAGCCAGAGTCGGTTTTTTCACGAAATGGGGCTCTCGGTTGTTGCCCGTCTGGCGGGACATGCTCGAATTGGCGCCCATTCTAGCCTAAAAGCGTGGCCGGGGCATGACCCGGGTGGCGGCTGGCCGAGGCGACTACCAAGGAGCTTCTGTTATTTATCCGGCCGCTGCTTGTGGCGCGTAATCTCGCCCGGCCGAGGCAAAGCAGAGGCGACTACCAAGGATCTTCTGTTATTTATCCGACCATTCTTGGGGCATAATCTCGCCCAGTGATGATTAACCGCCGGGCCAGACCCGAGAGAAGACGCGTAATGAAAATATTGGTGATCGGCCCCTCCTGGGTCGGCGATATGGTGATGTCCCAGAGTCTCTACAAGGCGATCAAGGCCAACCATCCCGAGTGCGAGCTGCACGTGATGGCTCCCGCCTGGTGCTGCGCCCTGCTGGAGCGGATGCCGGAGGTGGACAAGGCGATCACCATGCCCCTTGGCCACGGTGACTTCAAGCTGGTGGCGCGCCGCCGCCTCGGCAAGCAGCTGGCGGCCGAGAAGTACGATCAGGCCATCGTCCAGCCCAACTCCATGAAATCGGCGCTGATCCCCTGGTTTGCCCGCATTCCGGTGCGTACCGGCTGGAAAGGGGAGCATCGCTTCGGCCTGCTCAACGATATGCGCAGCAACAAGTCCGCCTTCCCGCTGATGGTGGAGGGCTATCTGGCGCTCGCCTATCCCAAGGAGCAGATGAAGAGCCGGGCCGATATTCCGACCATTCTCCATCCCTCTCTGCACGTCGATCTGGTCAACCAGAGCAAGGCGCTGGAGCGACTGGGGCTGGATCGCGCCCGCCCGGTGCTGGTGCTCTGCCCCGGTGCCGAGTTTGGCCCGGCCAAGCGCTGGCCGGAAGGGCACTATGCCGTGGTGGCCCAGCAGCATCTGGACGAGGGGTGGCAGGTGTGGATCTTCGGCTCCAACAAGGATGTACCGGTGGCCAACACCATCCGGGATCGGGTCAACCTGCTGACTCGCCCCAACTGCCATGTGCTGGCGGGCAAGACCAGCCTGCACGAGGCGATCGATCTGATGGCGCTGGCCAGCCGGGTCATCTCCAACGACTCCGGCCTGATGCACATCGCCGCCGCTCTCAACCGGCCGCTGGTGGGCGTCTATGGCTCCACCTCGCCGCTCTATACCCCGCCGCTGGCGGATCGGGTCGAGATCGTTCACACCGACATCGAGTGCCGCCCCTGCTTCAAGCGCACCTGCAAGTTCGGCCATCTCAAGTGCCTGATCGACCTGGCGCCGGAGCAGGTGGTCGATGCCTGCAAGAAGCTGGAGCAGAGTCAGTAAGATGCCCTACCGTCTGCTCTACAACCTGCTGATCCATCTCGGATTGCCGCTGGCGTTGCTGGCCCTCTACAAGCCGAAGAAAGGCAAGCCCGGCTTTGGCAAGCGCTGGGCCGAGCATCTCGGGCGGCAGCCCGCCACCGGACAGGAGGCGCCGCTCTGGATCCATGCGGTGAGCGTGGGGGAGACGCTGGCCATCACGCCGCTCATTCGCGCCCTCAAGGCGGAGCGGCCCGATCTGCCGATCCTGCTCACCACCACCACCCGCACCGGTGCCGATCAGGCTGCCAAGCTGGGGGATCTGGTGATCCATCGCTACGCGCCGCTCGACTACCCCTGGGCCATTGCCGCCTTTCTCGACACCTTCAAGCCGCGCGCGCTCTGGGTGATGGAGACCGAGCTGTGGCCGAATTGGCTGGCCGCCTGTGAGGCGCGCCACCTGCCGGTGACCATCATCAACGCCCGTCTTTCCGAGCGTTCCTGCCAGCGTTATGCCCGCTTCCACGGCGCCTTCGATGCCCTGAGCCGGCCGCTGACCCATCTGCTCTGCCAGCATCAGGATGACGCCGACCGCTTCGCCCGCCTCGGCATCGAGCGTTCGCGGCTGGCGGTGACCGGCTCCATCAAGTTCGATATCCAGTTTGGTGACGAGGTGCAGGCCAAAGGTCGCGCCCTGCGCCAGCAGCTGGGCGCCGAGCGGCCGGTCTGGATCGCCGCCAGCACCCATCTGGGTGAGGACGAGCAGGTGCTGGCCGCCTTCGAGCTGCTGCTCAAACGCCATCCCGACGCGCTGCTCATTCTGGTGCCGCGCCACCCCGAGCGGTTCGACCGGGTGGCCGAGCTGTGTGCCCCTTATGGCTGCGTGCGGCGCACTGATGGTGCTGCGGTGAGTGCCGGGGATAAGGTCTATCTCGGCGATACCATGGGTGAGCTGCCGCTGATGCTGGCGGCGGCCGATGTGGCCTTCGTCGGCGGCAGCCTGGTGAAGATCGGCGGTCACAACCTGCTGGAGCCGGCGGCGCTCGGCAAGCCCTGCCTGACCGGCCCTGCCTACTTCAACTTCAGCGACATTACCCGCCAGCTGGTGGCTCAGGGGGGCGCCGCCATCGTGGCCGATGCCGCCGAGCTGGGCGAGCGGGTGAGCCAGCTGTTTGCCGACGGCAACGCCCGCCGCGAGATGGGCGAGCAGGCCCGCGCCGTGGTGCTGCGCAATCAGGGAGCCCTGGCATGCACCCTCTCTCATTGTCTCACCGCGCTGGAGAACGACTGAACCCATGATGGGCACCGCGCTGGCTCTCGATTTTCAACTGCAAAAGCGTCAAAGCAGCTGATCCCCGTTTCACACATCATCAAAGAGGCAACCATGTTCAAGGCTCTGTTACTGGAAAACCAAGACGGCAAGACTGTTCCGACTCTGACCCGGCTGGCCGAGAGCCAGTTGCCGGAAGGTGAGGTGCGGGTGGCGGTCGCTTACAGCTCCATCAACTACAAGGACGGGCTGGCCATCACCGGCAAGGGCAAGATAGTGCGCCAGTGGCCGCTGGTGCCCGGTATCGACTTCGCCGGTACCGTGCTCGAATCTGCCGACAGCCGCTATCAGCCCGGCGACAAGGTGGTGCTGACCGGTTGGGGCGTGGGCGAAGGGCACTGGGGCGGCATGGCCGAACAGGCGCGGGTCAAGGGGGACTGGCTGGTGCCGTTGCCCGCCGGGCTGGATGAGCGCCAGGCCATGTGCATCGGTACCGCCGGTCTCACCGCCATGCTCTGCGTGCTGGCGCTGGAAGAGGCGGGCATTACTCCCGCAAGTGGCGAGGTGCTGGTCACCGGTGCGGCAGGCGGTGTTGGCTCCACCTCGGTTGCCCTGCTGGCGGCCCTTGGCTATCAGGTGGCAGCGCTGACCGGTCGGCCCGAAGAGCAGGGCGCCATGCTCACTGCGCTGGGTGCCAGCCGCATCGTGCCGCGCAGCGAACTGCTGGTGCCCGCCAAACCGCTGGAGAAGCAGCTATGGGCCGGTGCCATCGATACCGTCGGCAGTCAGGTGCTGGCCAAGCTGCTGGCCCAGATGAACTATGGCGGCGCTGTGGCGGCCTGCGGGTTGGCGGGCGGTTTCGATCTGCCGACCAGTGTGATGCCCTTTATCCTGCGCAATGTGCGGCTGCAGGGGGTCGATTCGGTGATGTGCCCGCTGGCACGTCGTCAATTGGCTTGGCAGCGACTGGCACGGGATCTGCCAGCCAGCTTCTTTGCTCAGGCGGTCACCGAGATCGGGCTGGAGCAGGTGGTCGAGGCTGCCGAGGCCATCACGCAAGGCCAGATCGCCGGCCGGACTCTGGTCAAACTTTGAACTCTGACGACTGGCGAGCCCGACATTTCCGGATAGAATTGGATTGCGGGTGAACTATCCAAGGAGAGTGAAGATGGGTGGACACAAGCCGGATTACGACTCGTCAGACGATGATTGGGAGCCGGAATCCTGGGAAGAGGAGCTGGATCAGTGGGAAGACGAAAGCTGGCAGGATGATGACCCTTTCGATGACCAGTGAACCACGGCATTGAACGAACAGGCGGGCTTTGGGCCCGCCTGATTTTTTTGCCGCGCTCACACGGCTGAGCGTTCGTCCTTGGTCAGGGGCGGGGCGCTGGGTAGAATGAACTGCCCAAATGACGCTCAAGGATGACTATGCGACTCTCCATCATATTGTTGGCTGCCCTGCTGGGTGGCTGTGTCTCCAACGATGACCCTTGCGAGAAGGTGTGGAGTGAGGTTGGGGAGGCGGATGGCAAGCTGGGCTTCACCACCGAGCGGATCGAGTTCCATCAGGGCCAGTGTGGCAAGAAGGTGGATCCCGAACTGTGGAAGCAGGGACATCAGAAGGGATTGGCATGGTATTGCCGCCCCGAGCATCTCTATCTGGCTGGCCGTTCAGGCGAGGAGTATCGCGGTGTCTGTCCGAATGATACCCAGGCGCGCAGATTGTTCGAACAGGGACGTCAGGGGTGGACCGACCAATAACGCCCTGACAGGGAGGGGCGTTACTCCTCTTTCAAGCGCAGCGGTTGGCAGAGGTAACCCTTGTCATTGGCACTGCGGGCACACTTGCTGCAGACAAACTTGGGTTTGCGGACTATCTTGCGCAACGCCTTGAGATCGGTGGGGATCTCGTGACGGCGCCATTCACACAGGGTTTTGCTGCCCATAACGACTACCTCTACGACTTGACGGCCGTATTGTAATCGATTTTCATTTCGAATAAACCGGCAAAGCTCGCTTATTGGCCGATATGTCAATAAGCGATTGTTTCGGGAGGGATTACTGGTAGAGGAACTTGGTGAAGATAAGCTCGCGCACCGCTTTCTTGCCGGTCTCTTTCACCAGTAGTTCGTTGACGGTTGTCTCGCACTCCTTGCGCAGCTCTTCTCGGTTGGTCAGGGACTTCACTTGATCGGCAGTTTTGCTGCCAATCAGACGGATGATGGCATCGCGGATCAGCGGGTCATGCTGCTCCAGCAGCTTGAGATCGGCTTCGTTTTCCGCCATCAGCTCTACCGTGACCCGGATATAACCGAGGGTTTTGCTATCACTCAGGTAGTTGGTGATGATGTCGGGATCGAGCGCGTGGTAGGAGAAACCGGGCTTGGCAGCCCCCTCTGCGCCCTCGGCGGGCGGCTCATCTTCAGCCAGAGCTTGCTGCTGCAGGGCGCCACAGCTCAGTAACAACACCAGCAGAATTTTGAATATCTTCATATAGATGGCTCATCAGCAAGAGATAACCCATTTTTGATGTTGCCATCGGGGCCGTCAAGCACGGATGTTCTTACATTTCGCTATTGATTTACGGATAATAAACCGGATTTTAACCTGAACACGGAAATCTCTGGATGGTGAAGCTGTGAAGTCCGAGTTGACTGTTCCCCTCACGCCGTTAAGCGGGTGGCTGGCCCCCGAATGTTGCGAATTGCCCGCCAGCTTGCGCCCCTGGCTGCTGGAGCCCGGCTCCATGACCCGGCGGCTGCGTCAGCACAATCGCCACTTTTCGGTGGAGTGGCTGGGCAATCACCCGGTCGCCCTTACTGCCGATGAGCAGTGGCTGGTGGATTCGGCCTCTCCGGCCGGTACCTGCCGCGAGGTGATCCTGCACGGGGATCGTGGGCCCGCCGTGCTGGGCTGGACCCTGTTTGCCGATGACGCATTGCAAGGGAGCGGCATTGCCGAGCTTGGCGAGCAGCCGCTGGGTGAGCGGGTATTTGGCCATGAGCCTGCCCGCCGCGATCATCTGCAACTGGCCCGTTTCGATATTGCTGCCAATCCCCGTTGCCCGGCCGCCACTGTCTGGGGGCGTCGTTCCCGTCTGTTTCTGGGGCAGTGGCCACTGCTGGTGCACGAGCTGTTTCTGCCCTCTCTCGTCTGTGACAAGGAGCTGGAGTGAATCTGTTAACCAAGGAGCGGGGACTTGCCTATATGCAGTTGGCCCGCGTCGACAAACCCATAGGTACTCTGCTGCTGCTGTGGCCAACCCTGTGGGCGCTCTGGCTGGCCGCTGGTGGCCTGCCCAATCTCTGGGTGCTGACCGTGTTTGTGGTCGGGGTCTTTCTGATGCGCTCGGCAGGGTGCGTGATCAACGACTATGCGGATCGCAACTTCGACGGCCATGTCAAACGCACCGCTGGTCGCCCCTTGCCCACGGGCAGAGTCAAACCGTGGGAGGTGCTGGCTCTCTTCTTCGTGCTGGCGCTTATCTCGTTTGGTCTGGTGCTGACCATGAATCCGCTCACCATCGGTCTGTCGTTTGTCGCCCTGCTGCTGGCGGTGAGTTACCCCTTCATGAAGCGCTTTATCTCGAATCCCCAGCTGGTGCTCGGGATGGCCTTCTCCTGGTCGATCCCGATGGCCTATGCGGCGCAGGCGGATGCCCTGCCGCTGGTGGCCTGGCTGCTCTTCTTCGCCAACCTGCTCTGGACCGTGGCTTACGACACCCAGTACGCCATGGTGGATCGGGATGACGACCTCAAGATCGGCCTCAAATCTAGCGCCATCTTGTTTGGCCGTTACGACAAGCGGATCATCGGCGCACTGCAACTCTCGACACTGCTGCTGTTGCTGGCGGTCGGGCAGCTGATGACGCTGGGGGGCTGGTATTACTGGGGATTGCTGGGGGCGGCGGTGCTGTTTGTCTATCAGCAGCGGCTCATTCGTGAGCGGCAGCGGGAAGCCTGCTTCCAGGCGTTTCTCAACAACAACTATGTGGGGGCGCTGGTGTTTGCCGGTCTGGTGCTCGACTACCTGCTGGCGTGACATGTTCCCGCGCAGACTCCGATAAAAAAGAAGGCCGCATCATGCGGCCTTCTTTGTTTGCGTTGCAGATTAGAGCTGATTGCCTGCCTGAATGGTACGGCGGATCTTGTTGCTCAGCAGCGGCACTATATTGTCGGCCAGCGCCTGGAAGCGGCCGAGATCCGGCTTGCACTCTGGGGAGAGGTAGCCCTCCTTGCGCAGCGTGTGGATCAGGGTGCTGAACAGCTTCTGGTCGAAGAACTCGGGTGCGTTGATGCCGTGCAGGGTGCCGAGGCGTTCCGCCATCATCAGGCCGTCCGCTTCCAGTTGCTCCGCCTCGATATGAGGCTGGGCCAGTACCCGGGTCAGCACGATGGCGTAGCGTTGCAGGGTCTCCTGAATGCTCTCCGCCAGCAGCAGCAGGCGCATCTGGTTGGCCGGATTGACCCAGTAGCCGTCATCGCGGGTCTCGATCAGTTGCTGGGTCTGCAGCGCGCCGAGCAGGCTGTCGACCAGCGCCGGCAGCTCATCCTCTTCATAACGCAGGAACAGTTCGGTCTTGAGCAGCGGATAGATGTCGATGCAGCGGGCCATGATCTCGCTGCGGGAGATCCCCTCGCACCGTTCGATCAATGCCGCCACCAGAGAGGGCATGGCGAACAGGTGGAGGATGTTGTTGCGGTAGTAGGTCAGCAGGATCGCCTGATAGCGGTCGAGACTGATGATCTGCCCCAGCTTGTCCTCGCTCACCTCGAACTTGTTGAGCTCCATCGCCTGATCCAGCAGGGTCTTGGCATCCTCATCCGGAATGGTGCTCTGCGGGCTGTAAGGCACCGCTTTGAGCAGATCCAGATAGGTGTTGAGCTGGGCCTGCAATTCGTCGCGGGTCAGGGCGTGGCGCTCGGCGGCCAGCAGCGCCAGCGCGCTCAGGGTCAGGCCGTTGACCGCAGCAGCGCCGTTGATGCGGGTCATCAGCAGTTCGGCCAGATTGTTGACGGTGCCCGCCATCCACTCCGGACGCTCCTCTTCCCCGATGTGCTTTTTCCAGTCGGGGATGTGTTCGCTCAGGTAGCTGTTGAGAGTCAGCGGTTCGCCGAAGTTGACGAAACCACGGCCGTAGTTGCGCAGCTTGCGCAGGATGCCGAGCACCTGCAGGAAGCTCTCCTTCTCCTTGCGACTCCCCTTGAGCTCGTTGTGGTAGGTGTTCACCTCCATCACGTGCTCGTAGCCCAGATAGACCGGCACCAGAGTGACCGGCCTGTCCAGCCCGCGCATCATCGCCTGCAGGGTCATCGCCAGCATGCCGGTCTTGGGCGGCAGCAGGCGACCGGTACGGGAGCGACCACCCTCGGTGAAGAACTCTACCGAGTAACCCTTGGCAAACAGCAGGTTGAGGTATTCCCGGAATACCGTGCTGTAGAGCGGGTTGCCCTTGAAGGTGCGGCGAATGAAGAAGGCGCCGCCGTGGCGGAAAATCGGGCCCGCCGGCCAGAAGTTGAGGTTGATGCCTGCCGCGATATGGGGCGGCACCATCCCCTGGTGGTAGATGACGTAGGAGAGCAGCAGGTAGTCCATGTGGCTGCGGTGGCAGGGGACGTAGACGATCTCGTGCCCTTCCTGCGCCAGTTGGCGCACCTTCTCGGCGCCATTGACCGACAAACCGCGGTAGAGCTTGTTCCACAGCCAGCCGAGGAAGCTCTCGCCCAGGCGGATCAGCCGGTAGGAGAAGTTGGAGGCGATCTCGTCCATGTAGCCATGGGCGCGCTTTTGCGCCTTCTCGAGGCTGATCCCCTCGCGCTGGGCCTCCTCTTCAATCGCCTGCTGGATCACCGCGGAGTCGAGCAACTGCTTGAACAGCAGGTTGCGGTTCGGCAGTTTCGGGCCGGTGGCGGCCAGCTGCTGGCGGCTGAAGTGGGTTCGGGCCACTCGTGCCAGCTTGTGGGCGATGGCCTCGTCGGTGCCGTGTTTGTCCGCCATGTAGCGCAGGGAGAGGGGCGGCGAGAAGCGCACCAGATTCTCGCGACCCTTGAGGATCACGATGAGCGCCTTCTTCAGCCGGTTCGGCGCCAGGCTGCTGATGATGTTGAGGCCGGAGGCTTCTTCCCCTTCCCGACCCGGAGCGCGGCCCCAGAACAGGGTGACGGGCACCACCTGGATATCGAGTTCGGGATCCTGCTTGTGCAGATCCAGCAGCTGGTGGAACTCCTGCAGGAAGGGGAGCGGTTTGCTGCGTTTGCCAAACAGGGGAGGCGGGCGATCCAGACAGACATAGCGCGGCAGCAGCTGGCCGTTCAGTTCCAGCGGCGTGAAGGGGCCGGGCAGCCCGAGATCCTCGCAGCACTGCTGCAGGGTCATCAGGTCGGTGATCGAACTGGTTTTCAGGGCATAGACGATGGGTCTGGCCGGATCCAGATTGAGTTCTGTGATGGGATTTTCCGGCAGGCTCTTGTGATTGACCAAGCCGCTGACCGGCCATTGCAAGATGGCTCTGGAAATCTTCTGTCCTAGGGACATGTGCGTCTGCTCTCCAAAAAAATGCGGCGTGAGCATAGCAAATCGACAGCCCCTTGTCGCCGAGAGGTACGATGAGTCAGCTGCGTAGGATCAAAACAGCAGTAAATGAGGGGTTGGTTGCGACAAATGTCAGCTGCGCCTTGCCTTGGCCACTGCACTGTATATACTGCCAGTGTGCTGTATAAAAAGACAGGTGCCAATTCTATGAAACCCCTTACCCCCCGCCAGGCCGAAGTGCTGGAGCTGATCAAGGTGAACATGAGCGAGACCGGTATGCCGCCGACTCGTGCCGAGATTGCCCAGAAGCTTGGTTTCAAGTCGGCCAATGCGGCCGAAGAACATCTGAAGGCCCTGGCCAAAAAAGGGGTCATCGAGATCATGCCGGGCACGTCCCGCGGCATTCGCCTGTTGCTCGAAGAGGAAGAGGTGCTGGAAGAGAGCGGCCTGCCGCTCATCGGCAAGGTCGCTGCCGGTGAACCCATTCTGGCTCAGGAGCATATCGAGAGCCACTATCAGGTTGATCCCGCCCTGTTCCATCCGCGCGCAGATTTTCTGCTGCGGGTGCAGGGGATGAGCATGAAGAACATCGGCATTCTGGATGGCGATCTGCTGGCGGTGCACAAGACCCAGGAGGTGCGCAACGGTCAGGTGGTGGTCGCCCGTCTCGATGAGGATGTCACCGTCAAGCGCTTCCAGCGCAAGGGCAGTCAGGTATGGCTGCTGCCGGAGAATGAAGAACTCTCCCCCATCGAGGTGGATCTCTCCTGCCAGCAGCTCACCATCGAAGGGCTGGCTGTCGGGGTGATCCGCAACGCCGACTGGATGTAATCATCCCCGCCAACTGCGTTTGCCACACGGCCTCCTTCGGGAGGTCGTGCTGTTTCTGGCGCACTTTCCTTGTCATATCAAACAGATCATCGGTGGCGGCATTTTTGTCCTGCGCGACCGGCTACCAATCATCCATTTCAGATATATGCTCAGATCAGTGCCCTGTCGCCGAGACAGGGCTTGGCCCCTCCCTCTGACCATCGCAATGCGCCGGGACGGGAGGGCCGGTAACAACGAGAATCGGGCAGTACACCTTCACGGGATATGAAGGGGGAGTGGGGAGATCCCGAGCCTTGTTAGGCAAAGGGGACCACTCGTGATGGTTGCAGATAGTCGTGACGGGCCTGTTCCCAGTTCAGGCCGACGAAGCAACATGACCTGTCGGTCAAGGAGGACTGGTATGGCATCAAGATCGCCATGGGATTCAGAGGCTGGGGCTGCGCCAGCGGAATCGTCAATCACCCGTTTTGTCAAAGGTAGCCGGATGACCTGGTTTTATGGTCTCTGGCTGCACCATCGTGGTTCGCACTGGACGCTCTGGCTGGGATGCCCGAAAGAGAAGGTGGTGCGTCTGGTGCTGCTGTTCAAACGTGGTCACGGTGATCGCCAGGGGGAAGAGGGCTGGCTGGCCCCCGTGATTCCCATCGGCGTGCGGGCCATCGGCAAGATGTTGCAGCAGGGGCGTAACGCTCGCCCCTGAGCAGAAGAGACAAACAAATCCATCCATAACCGGCACCCGAGGGGGCCGGTTTTTTTATGGCCGCAACTGGCGATTAATTATGCCAAATGGTCGACTCCTGACAGGGCGTTGCACAAGGTTGAACCACCTTGGCGGCTCGCTGGGGTACAATGCCTCCCTCTTGTCCGGTCACTGCTGGCCATCTGCCTCGAACTGAAAGGGTCTCTTGTTATGATGAAGCTCCGCTATCCCCTGCTCTTTCTTCTGCTGACAGCCTGCCTGATCCTGGTGTTCTACGCCACGCAGCCAGAGCAGCCTGAACAGGCTGATTACTATCCGGCGGGGCGGGATATCAACGATTTCGCCTTTACCGATGCGGACAACCAGCCGTTCACTCCTGCCAACCTGAAGGGGCACTGGACCTTCCTGTTTGTCGGTTACACCTTCTGCCCCGATATCTGCCCCACCACCCTGGCAGATATGCGCTCCGTCTATGACCAGCTGAAGAAGATGGCGCCCGACAGCCAGGTGGTGTTTATCTCGGCGGATCCCCAGCGTGACGATATTCCACGCCTCAAGACCTATACCGCCTTCTTCAATCCCGAATTCAAGGCGGCCACCGCCCCCCACGACAAGCTGTTCCCGTTTGTGCGCAATCTGGGGCTGATCTACTCCATAGCCAATCAGGGGGAGAAGGATTACCTGATCGATCACTCCGCCTCCATCGTGCTCATCAATCCCAAGGGCAAGCTGCAGGCGGTATTCCGTCCGCAGGTGGCGCCGGGTCAGGTGCCACGGGTGCAGATGGCCACCATGCTCTCTGACTTCGCCCGCATCCTGAAGCTGGCAGGCCACTGAGCGTGACCCCAGCTGTTGCCCCCTGGTGGCGAGATCCCTCTCGCCACCGCGCCGTCTTTGCGCTCGCCCTGCCCATGGTTTTCTCCAATATCACCACCCCCTTGTTGGGGCTGGTGGACACCTGGGTGATCGGTCATCTCGGTCAGGCCTGGTTTCTGGGGGGCGTCTCGGTCGGTGCGACCCTGATCAACCTCATCTTCTGGCTGCTCGGCTTTTTGCGGATGTCGACCACCGGCCTGACGGCGCAGGCGCACGGCGCAGCTGATGGTCGTGCCCAGCTCGATACCCTGCTGCGGGCGCTGGGGCTGGCCATTGCTCTCGGCCTGACGCTGCTGCTGTTGCTCTTCCCCCTGTTGCCACGACTGATCGCCCTGAGTGGCGGTTCGCCCGAGGTGCAGCTCTATGCGGGCCAATACGTGGCGGTACGGATCTGGAGCGCCCCGGCGGCGCTCTGCAATCTGGTGGTCATGGGCTGGCTGTTGGGGATGCAGGATGCCCGCAGCCCCATGGTGATGTTGATCCTCACCAATCTGGTCAATATGGCGCTCGATGCCCTGTTTGTGCTGGGGCTCGGCTGGCAGGTGCGGGGTGTGGCGGCGGCCTCGGTCATGGCGGACTACTGCGCGCTGGCAGTCGGTATCTGGCTGGTACGCCGTCAACTGCGGCAACTGGCACCGACGGTGTGGCAGGATGGCTGGCAGCGCTGGCGACAGCTCGCGCCCATGGTGCGACTGCTCGGCCTCAACCGCGATATCTTCCTGCGCTCCCTCTGTTTGCAGCTCTGCTTCGCCTTCATGACTCTGCAAGGGGCACGGCTGGGGGATGTGGCGGTGGCCGCCAATGCGGTGCTGCTCAACTTCCTGATGCTCATCTCCTACGGGCTCGATGGTTTTGCCTATGCGGTGGAGGCCATGGTAGGACGAGCCATCGGTCAGCGGGATCGGCAGAAACTGCAGGAGGCCATCGTGCTCAATCTAGGCTGGGCCGCCCTCATCGCCAGTGGTTTTACCCTGGTGTTTGCCCTCTTTGGTGCCCACCTTATCGGCTATATCACCGACATTCCGGCCGTGGTGGCGGAGGCACATCGTCAGCTTCCCTGGCTGATCGCCATGCCCTTGCTGGCGGTCTGGTGTTTCCTGCTGGATGGTGTATTCATCGGGGCGACCCGGGCACGGGAGATGCGCAACAGCATGTTGCTGGCCGCGTTTGGCGGCTTCTTCCCGATCTGGTGGCTCTGTCAGGCGTGGGGCGTGGCCGCGTTATGGGCGGCGATGGCGGCGCTGATGGTGGGGCGCGGTCTGTCGCTGGGGGTCACTTGCTGGCGGCTGGAGCGCAGCGGGCATCTGCTCGACGCCCGCCACTGATCATCGGTGGCGCTTACATGGCACCGTCGTAGCCGAGCTGGCGCCAGCTCTCGTAGACAAATACAGATACCGCGTTGGAGAGGTTCATGCTGCGGCTCTGGGGCACCATAGGGATGCGTAGCCGCTGCTCGAATGGCAGACTCTCGATGATCTCGATGGGCAGGCCGCGACTCTCCGGGCCAAACAGCAGGGCGTCGCCAAGGGCATATTGTGCTGCCGAGTGCGCGGTGCGCCCCTTGGTGGTGCAGGCAAACACCCGCTTGGGCGCCACGGCGGCCAGAAAAGCCTCATAGCTCGGCCAGCGCTTCACCTCGGCAAACTCGTGATAGTCGAGTCCCGCCCGTTTTACCCGCTTGTCATCCCACTCAAATCCCAGCGGCTCGATCAGGTTGAGCCGGTAACCAGTATTGGCGCAAAGCCGGATGATATTGCCGGTGTTGGGCGGAATTTCCGGCTGGTAGAGGACGATATCGAGCATGACGAGCTCCTGCAAAGAGATGTAAAGCCAAGAAGGGGCGCCAGCATACCCAGCGCCCGTCCGGATGAAAAGGATCAGGCGATGGGCAAGCGGATGGTGATGGTCAGCCCGGTGGGATGATTGTTGCTGGCCGCAATGGTGCCGCCGTGGCGCTGTATTGCCTCCGAGGCGATGGCCAGCCCCAGCCCGGTGCCGCCGGTCTTGGCGTTGCGGGCATCATCGACCCGGAAGAAGGGCTGGAACAGCAGCGCCTGCTGCTCGTCAGGCACGCCAGGGCCGTCATCCCGAATGGTCATCACCCACTCCTGCCCCTCCCGATACCAGTCCACCTTGATGAACTCGCGGGCATATTTGAGGGCATTGCGCAGGGGGTTCTCCACCGCCCGGGCCAACAGCTCTGGCCACATCTGGATCGACTCTGCGGGCAGCGGCGGCAGTCTGAGTTGTTTGCCGCTCTGATTCGCTTCGAACATGGCATCTTCGAGGATGGGCTCCAGCAGGTCGGCCAGCGGGTGCACCACCGGTGCCTCCACATGCTGCTGCACCCGCGACAGATCCAGCAGATCGCCGATCAGCTTGTCCAGCCGTCCGATCTCCGATTCGATCCGCGCCAGCTCGGCGCTGTCACCCTGCTTGCGGCGGATCAGCGCCTGCGCCAGTTGCATCCGGGTGAGGGGGCTGCGCAGCTCGTGGGAGATATCGGAAAGCAGCTGTTTCTGCTTCTGGATCATGCTCTTGAGCGTCTCCACCATACGGCTGACGTTATCCGCCAGCTGGCCGATCTCGTCGCCCCGTCCCAGGTTGGGGATCTGTACCTCCAGATTGCCAGCCGCCAGTTGGGAGACCGACTTCTGCAACTGCAGGATGGGGCGGGTCAGCCGCCAGGCGAGCAGCAGGCAGAGCGGGGTGCTGACCAGCATCGAGATGCCCAGAATGCGGATCGGGTGATCCAGCACCTGAATGAACAGGAACAGGTAGGGATTCTCGGCATTGAGGCCGAAATAGACGTGATAGCGATGGCCGTGGTGCTCCATCAGGAAGGGGCCAGCGATCGCCTTGCGATCCTCGTTGCCCAGCATGGGATTGGCCGGGTCATCGGCATCCACCATAAAGCGCACCACGAACTTGCGCGGATGGGTGGTGGACTGGATCTGCCCCTTCTCGTCGCGCAGGTAGACGTTGTCCACCGGCAGCATGGCGATCTTGTCCATCGCCTTGGCCAGATCGAAATCCTGATCCGGCTCGGCGGCGTTGAGCAGGGCCTGCACGTTGTTCTGCATCCGCGCGACTTCGTGGGTCGGCAGCGGGATCTGGTTACGGGGATCCAGGGTCGGCAGGCTGATCACGGCGGCCAGCATCACCAGCAGCATGAACCAGAACCAGAGGAAGATGTGGGTCGAGATCCCGTTGAGGGAGTTGATGCGCTCTATTCTTGCTCTAGCCACAGGTACCCGCGCCCCCGTACGGTTTTGAAGCGTGGCTGGCCATCGGTGCGGTCCGGCAGCTTCTTGCGCAGGTTGCTCAGGTGCATGTCGATGGCCCGATCGAAGGGTTCCAGCTTCTTGCCCAGCACCTGCTCGGAGAGGTGGCTCTTGCTGACGATCTGGCCGGGATTACGCAGCAGGCACTCCAGCAGCCCGAATTCGGTGGCGGTCAGCTCCAGCAGTTGTTCGCCGCAGCGGGCCTGCTGCAGGCCGGGTTGCAGCACGATATCCATGAAGTGCACTTCGTCCGAGGAGTTGCCGCGCTGGGGTGGGGCGCTCTGGGTTCGGCGCAGGATGGCGCGTACCCGGGCGAGCAGCTCCCTGTCGTCGAACGGCTTGGCCAGATAGTCGTCGGCGCCCGCTTCCAGACCGTTGACCCGATCCTGGCTGTCACCGCGGGCGGTCAGCATCAGCACCGGGGTGTCGTGGGTCTTGCGCAGCTTGGTCAGCATGGCAAAGCCGTTGAGCTTGGGCATCATTACATCCAGCAACACCAGATCGAAGCTCTGCTCCGCCAGCCGTTGCAGCCCCTCTTCACCATCCTCGGCGACCGTGACCTGAAATCCCTCCAGGGTCAGAATTTCGGTGAGCAGTTGGGTCAATTCAAGATCGTCGTCGACCAGGAGTATTCTGTTCATCTGGTGTTATTCCGCAGATTTTCGCGCCAAACTGACGCCGGGGTCAGGGTATAATAAGTTTTTCATCGCCAGAGGAAAGCCGGTTTTGAGCCATCAACAATATTCCCGTTGGGTGACCTTTGCCAGCATAGCGGCGGTCACCACCGCTACCTTGCTGATCATCGGCAAGCTGATCGCCTGGCTGATGACCGACTCGTCGACCCTGCTGGCGTCGCTGACCGACTCCTTCATGGATGTGAGTGCCTCCATCATCAACCTGCTGGCCATTCGCTATGCGCTTGCCCCCGCCGATGACGAGCACCGCTTCGGTCACGGCAAGGCGGAGTCGCTGGCGGGCCTCATCCAGTCGGCCTTTATCTCCGGCTCCGCCCTGCTGCTGGTGATGCACGGAATTTCATCCCTGCTCAATCAGGCGCCTATTCTGCGGCTGGAGGCGGGTCTCTGGGTCAGCGGTGGCTCTATCGTGCTGACCCTGCTGCTGGTCAGCTTCCAGAGCTTTGTCATTCGCAAGACCAACAGTGTGGCCATCAAGGCCGACATGCTGCACTACCGTTCCGATCTGCTGCTCAATGCCGGTGTCTTGCTGGCGCTGGTGCTGGCGGGGCAGGGGTGGTACTGGGCCGACGGCCTGTTTGCCATCCTGATCGGACTGTTCCTGTTGTGGGGGGCGGGACACATCGGCTACGAGTCGGTGCAGGCCCTGCTCGATCGTCAGTTGCCAGCGGAAGAACAAGCGAGAATAATGGCGCTCTGCTGTGCCGTAGAAGGTGTACACGGCGTACATGACCTGCGCACCCGTCAATCCGGGCCGACCCGATTCGTACAGTTGCATCTTGAACTGGATGATCAGATCCCCCTGGTCAAGGCCCATCAGATCGCCGATGAAGCCGAACTGGCGGTACGCCAGGCATTCGAGCGGATGGATGTCATCATCCACATGGACCCCATCTCGGTGCTGACAAAAGAACAACAGAGCCCTCACCCAGAACAACAGTAGGCTGCAACATGGATGAACTGGTTGCCAAAACCTGGCACAAAATTCAGCAAGAAGCGGAGTGCATGGCGGCCCAGGAGCCGATGCTGGCCAGCTTCTTCCACTCCACCATTCTCAATCACAAGAATCTGCGTTCGGCCCTCAGCTTCCAGCTGGCCAACAAACTCGACAGCGCCACCATGCCCGCCATCGCCCTGCGCGAGGTGATCGAGCTGGCCCTGCGCAGCGAGCCCGAGCTGCTGACGGTAGTGGCGGCTGACATCTGCGCCGTGCAGGAGCGGGATCCTGCGGTCGATCTCTTCTCCACCCCACTGCTCTATCTCAAGGGGTTCCATGCCCTGCAGGGTTATCGGGTCGCCAACTGGCTGTGGCGTCAGGGGCGCCGCTCGCTGGCCCTTTATCTGCAAAACCAGATCTCGGTGGTGTTCGGGGTGGATGTGCATCCGGCCGCCCGCATCGGCAAGGGGATCATGTTTGACCACGCCACCGGCATAGTGGTGGGCGAGACAGCGGTGATTGAAGATGATGTCTCCATCCTGCAGAGCGTGACCCTCGGCGGTACCGGCAAGGAGAGCGGCGATCGCCATCCCAAAATCCGCGAAGGGGTGATGATAGGGGCGGGCGCCAAGGTGCTCGGAAATATCGAAGTGGGCGTGGGTGCTAAAATTGGCGCGGGCAGCGTGGTGATCAACCCGGTGCCGCCTCATACCACGGTCGCTGGCGTACCCGCCAAGATCGTCGGCCGTCCGGAGTGCGACAAGCCTTCACTGGATATGGATCAGTGTCTCTGATCTCCCGGCCGGAGTAGTCGATGGCCAAACGCTGGTCGGGTTATCTGATCCTGGGGATGTGGCTGCTCAACCTGCTCCATCTCTATCTGGGACTCTCCCCCTGGCCTGCTGCCATTGCGGCCTGGGGGGCGTCACTGCTCACCTGGCCCTGGCTGGTGGGGGCGGCCAAGCGGCAGGCGCTGGCCCTGTATGGCGCCGCTCTGCTGTTGTTGATCTTCTCCTGGTGGCGGGGAGCGACCCTCACCGCCGGTGACTGGCTGTTGCCCAACATCAATATGCTCACCATGTTTGCCGCGGTGAGCACCCTCAACCTCGCCACCTCGGGTCTCTTGACCGGCACCACCTCCTGGACCGGGCGAAAGGGGCTGTGGAGCACCATGGCCAGCCTCAATCTGCTGGGGGCGGTCATCAACCTCTCGGTGCTCTTTATCATCGGCGATCGACTGGAGCGCAATGGCACCCTGGAGCGGCGTCAGGTGATGGTGCTGAGCCGGATCTTCTGTGCCGCTGCCTTCTGGTCACCCTTCTTTGTCGCCATGGCGGTGGCGCTCACCTATGCGCCGGGCTTGCAGCTCTCCCATATTCTGCCGTTCGGGATCCTCGCCGCCTTGCTGGCGATGGGGTTGACTGCCTGGCAGGTGGAGCGGATCGGGGTAGCCGACTTTGCCGGTTATCCGCTGAGGCTGCAGACCCTGGGGTTGCCGGTCACGCTGGCGCTGCTGGTGCTGCTCATCAAGCAGATTTGGCCCCAGCTCGGCATTCTGGCGGTGATCGCGCTGGTGGCCCCGCTGCTGGCGTTGCTCTTTATGCCGAGGGCCGGGCGCAAGGCGGCCCTCAAGCGGCAGGTGGTGGAGCGCTTCCCCGCCATCGGCGGTCAGCTGGTGTTGTTTCTGGGGGCCGGTTTGCTGGCGGCAGGCATCAACAGTGCGCTGTCGGTCATCGATCTCGGTGCTGGTCATGGCCTGCCACTGTTCAACCACTTTGGCTGGCTCGAAGCATCCCTCACTCTGCTGCTGATCCTGCTGGTGGCCATCGTCGGGGTGCATCCGCTCATCAGTATCTCCGGGCTGGCGCCGCTGCTCTGGCCGCTGGCGCCGGATCCCAGCCTGCTCGGTATGTGTTTCCTGCTGGGATGGGGGCTTGCCACCGGCACCAGTCCGCTCTCCGGCTCCAATCTGGCGCTGGCCTCCCGTTATAACCTCAGTGCCGGATTGATCCTGCGCTGGAACCTGCTCTACGGCCTGCTGATGTATGTCGTCGCCTGTCTGTTGCTAGGGGCTTATATCGCCTTGCATGGATAACGGCGATTCCGTCGAGAGGGTGCAAATGATGCGCGGGCGGCGGGGTCTTTTACGCACGGTTCAGTGTGTTGTCGCGGCTCGGGCGCAGGATGCGAGAAAAATAGACGCATATTTAGACAATACATCTATGGAAGGCGCATTTTACAGCGCACTGGCTTGTTTGTGCCGATGCGCTCGGGGTATGCTGGCTTCACGCGCTTGAATCGCCCTCTGTGGGGCATCGCAATTGAACAAACAGGTATGCATATGTCACTAGAAGTCCTTGAGCAACTCGAATCCAAAGTACAATCCGCCGTCGACAACATCTCCCTGCTGAAGATGGAGCTGGACGAGCTGAAAGAGCAGAACAGCAAGCTGCAAGACGAGAACCATCAGCTGCGCAACGAGCACACTGCATGGCAGGAGCGTCTGCGTGCCCTGCTGGGTAAAATGGATCAGATGGGCGAAACCATCTAATTCATTGCCTTCAGGCAGAATTGAAAACGGGCCGCTCCATGAGCGGCCCGTCTGTTTTTGGCAGGGTGAAGATTACAGCGCCAGCAGTTGCTTGACTGTCTTCTCGATGCCGTCTGCCGCCTCGACAATATTGTTGGCCAGCATGTAGGCGGGGGTGGAGATCACCTTGCGCTCCTGATCCACCACGAACTCGTTGACCGGGCAGTTGAGATGGCTGCCGCCCATCGCCTCGATGGCGTTGGCGGTGCCTTCGTCATGGCCGATGGTCGCCAGCGTCCCGGCACCATAGATCAGCGGGATCATGGCGGGCGCGATGCAGATATAGGCGGCCGGTTTGTTGGCTTTGGCAAAGCTCTGGCATGCTTTCAGCACATCGGGCTGGATCTGGCACTCGGCTCCTTTGATAGCAAAGTTACACAGGTTTTTGGCCGCGCCAAAGCCGCCGGGCACCAGCAGCGCGTCGTAATCGGCCGCATCCAGCTCGGCCACATCCTTTATCTGGCCACGGCAGATACGGGCCGCTTCGACCAGCACATTGCGGCTCTCTCCCTCGCTCACTTCACCGGTCAGGTGGTTGATGACATGGAGCTGCGCCACGTTTGGGGCGAAGCACTGGACGGCGGCTCCCTGACGGGCCAACGCCAGCAGGCTGATGACGGCCTCGTGGATTTCGGCCCCGTCAAAGACACCGCAGCCACTCAAAATCACGGCCACTTTTTTCATGGCAAACTCCTCGTTGTTGAAAATGTGAGCCAGGATGGATTGTTGTACTTTTGTATGGTTATCGCTCGCCCTCCGCTGGTCAAGTCATCTTGCTGTGCTAGGATTGTTTCGTTTTGGATCCTGCCGTACCTACTCCCTTAAATCTTTTTCCACATTGATCGAGATCATTCTAACTGTCTCGCGATCGGTTTTTACGTTCTCAATACATTGTTTTTAATGGCTTTTTATCTTCTTATACACAGTTTTATCACTGTGAGCTCTGATGCGCCCCATTTTTGAACACAGAGTTATCCACAGATTGAGTCCCTTTATCGGGCGCTGTGTGCTGTTGCTGCGCCCCTTGGTGTGAGGGGGGCCCTGTGGCATCCTAGCGGCTGTTTATCTCTGGCAGGACGATTTCATGGCCCCTAGCAACCCCCTTATTCTGGTCGACGGCTCCTCTTATCTTTACCGCGCCTTCTTCGCCTCCCAGCAGGCCGATCTGCGCACATCGACCGGTTTGCCGAGCGGCGCCGTCCGTGTCATGGCCAACATGATGCGCAGCCTGCGCAAGCAATATCCTGACTGTCATGTGGCCGTGGTGTTTGATGCCAAGGGCAAGACCTTCCGCGACGACATCTATCCCGAGTACAAGGCGACCCGCGCCAGCATGCCGGACGATCTGCGCAGCCAGGTCGCGCCTATCCACCAGATGATCAAGGCGATGGGCTTTCCCTTCCTGATGGTGGAAGGGGTTGAAGCCGACGACGTGATCGGCACCCTGGCCCGCCAGGCGACCGAGAAGCAGCTGCCGGTACTGATCAGCACCGGTGACAAGGATATGGCGCAGCTGGTCTCCGACCATGTCACCCTGATCGACACCATGAAAGATGTGAAGACCGATCGGGAAGGGGTGATCGAGAAGTTTGGCGTACCGCCCGAGCTCATCATCGACTATCTGGCCCTGATGGGTGACAAGGTCGACAACATTCCCGGTATGACCGGCGTTGGTGAAAAGACTGCACTTGCCCTGCTGCAGGGGATCGGCAGCATCGACGAGATTGCTGCCAACCTCGACAAGGTGGCCGCGCTCGGCTTTCGTGGCTCCAAGGCGTTCGCCGACAAGTTCCGCGAGCAGGAGGAGCAGGTTCGTCTCTCCTATCGACTGGCGACCATCAAGACCGACGTCGAACTGGAACAGAGTCTGGAAGAGCTGTTGCTCAAGCCGGTCGACAAGGAGTCCTTGCTGGCGGTCTATCGCGAATACGAGCTGCGCAACCTGATCAAGGAGCTGGAATCCGGTGGTGAAGAGGGCAGCGAGAGTGCCGGACAAGACGAGGCTGGCGATGAGAGCGCCGCTCCGGTTGCCGCCATCGAAACCGACTACCGCTGCATTCTGGACGAAGCCGAGTTTGACGGCTGGCTGGAACAGCTGAAAGCGGCACCGCTGTTTGCCTTCGATACCGAAACCACCAGTCTCGATTACATGGAGGCGCGGATCGTCGGCGTCTCCTTCGCGGTTGAGCCGGGCAAGGCTGCTTATGTGCCGTTTGGCCACGACTATCTGGGGGCACCGGTACAGCTGAGCGAGGCCGTGGTGTTGGGCAAGCTCAAGCCGCTGTTGGAAGATCCGACCCGTCTTAAGGTGGGGCAGAACCTCAAGTACGACCGCAACGTGCTGCTCAACCATGACATCGACCTGCAGGGCATTGCCTACGACACCATGCTCGAGTCCTACGTGCTCAACTCCACCGCCAGCCGTCACGATATGGATTCGCTGGCCAAACGCTATCTCGGGATCGAGACCACCTCCTTTGAAGATATCGCTGGCAAAGGGGTGAAACAGCTCACCTTCAACCAGATCGAGCTGGAGCAGGCCGCCCCCTATGCGGCGGAAGATGCCGATATCACCCTGCGTCTGCACCAGACCCTGTGGGGTCAGCTGGAGGCCGTGCCGGGTCTCGCCAAGGTATTCAGCGAGATCGAACTGCCCCTGCTGCCAGTGCTGGCGCGGATGGAGTTGCTCGGCACCACTATCGATCCCAAGTTGCTGCACCAGCAGAGTCAGGAGATCGAGCTGCGGTTGGGGGAGTTGGAGAAGCAGGCCCATGAGCTGGCCGGACAGGAGTTCAACCTCTCCTCGCCCAAGCAGTTGGGGGAGATCCTCTTCACCAAGCTGGGCCTGCCGATCATCAAAAAGACGCCGAAGGGCGCACCGTCCACCGCAGAAGAGGTGCTGGCCGAGCTGGCGGAGACCTACGAGCTGCCGCAACTGCTGATGGAGCATCGTGGGCTGGCCAAGCTCAAGTCCACCTACACCGACAAGTTGCCGCTGATGATCAAGCCGCAGACCGGGCGGGTACACACCTCCTATCATCAGGCGGTAGCGGCTACGGGCCGCTTGTCATCATCTGATCCCAACCTGCAGAACATCCCGGTGCGCAATGAGCAAGGGCGCCGGATCCGTCAGGCCTTCATCCCGAGCGCCGGTTACAAGCTGGTGGCGGCGGACTACTCCCAGATCGAGCTGCGCATCATGGCGCACCTCTCCGGTGACAAGGGGCTGCTGACCGCCTTTGCCGAGGGCAAGGACATCCACAAGGCGACTGCCGCCGAGGTGTTCGGCGTGGCGCTCGATGCGGTCACCACCGACATGCGCCGCAGCGCCAAGGCGATCAACTTCGGCCTTATCTACGGCATGAGTGCCTTCGGTCTGGCCAAGCAGCTGGGGATCGGTCGTGCCGAAGCGCAGAAGTACATGGATCTCTACTTCGAACGCTACCCGGGCGTGCTGGAGTATATGGAGCGCACCCGTCAGCAGGCGGAAGCCCAGGGGTATGTCGAGACCCTGTTTGGTCGTCGCCTCTATCTGCCGGATATCAAGTCCCGCAACGCCGGTCTGCGCAAGGCTGCCGAACGGGCCGCCATCAACGCCCCGATGCAGGGCACGGCCGCCGATATCATCAAGCGCGCCATGATCAACGTGGACAGCTGGATCCGCGGTATCGAGGATGAGTCGATCCGCATGCTGATGCAGGTACACGATGAACTGGTGTTCGAGATCCGCGAAGAGAAGCTGGAGGAGTACACCGCCATCATCAAGGAGAAGATGTCGGCCGCTGCCGAACTGCATGTGCCGCTGCTGGTTGAAGCGGGTACCGGTGACAACTGGGATCAGGCCCACTGATTTCCGGTCAGCCGTTCTGCACGGCTATATAGCTATATAAGAAGCGAAGCCCGGCATTATGCCGGGCTTCCTGTTTCTGCCAGCCCTATCAGGTCTCTTGCAGATACTCATCCTTGAGCAGGACATAGTTGTCGGCCGAGGTCTTGAGGAAGGCGATCTCGGCGGGCTTGAGCGGACGAGCCTGTTTGACGGGATTCCCTATATATAGAAAGCCCGACTCGAGTCGCTTGCCCGGTGGCACCAGCGAACCTGCGCCGATCATCACATCATCTTCAACCACGACGCCATCAAGCAGAATGGCACCCATGCCGACCAGCACCCGGTTGCCGATGGTGCAGCCGTGAAGCATCGCCTTGTGACCCACAGTGACATCTTCACCGATCAGCAGCGGATAGCCGGTCGGGTTGCTGACGCTCTTGCGGGTCAGGTGCAATACGGTGCCATCCTGAATGTTACTGCGGGCACCGATACGGATATGATTCACATCCCCCCGTGCCGCCACCATGGGCCAGATGCTGGCATCGTCGGCCAGTTCGATATCGCCCACCAGTGTCGCGCAGGGGTCTACATACACCCGTTTGCCCAGTTGCGGGCGTTTTCCCGAATAGGGTCTCAGTCGCAAGTCCATCTTGGCCTCCTTGTTTCCGGCCATTCTAGCAATCTTGAACCGGTTTCTGTGGATAAGTTTGTATAAAAACTGTGGTTGGATATGAATAACTAAAAAAGTGCCCTTTTTTGCAATTTTATTGCCGATAAGGGGTTGCCAGAAAGAATCTGTTCCCTATAATGCGCCTCCATCGACAGGGCAAGCGGCAACGCAAACAACCTCGTCGATAACCTCGAAAAGCCTTTGAAAATAAGGCTTGACTCGAGAAGGCGGTTGAGTAGAATTCCACTCCCGCAGCAACACACTGTTGCGTCGCTCTTTAACAATTTGAATCAAGCAATC
>NZ_JBFODG010000005.1:0-2981 GCF_040908215.1 Aeromonas sp. R5-4
CCTATCAACGTTGTGGTCTCCAACGGCCCTTTAGGACCCTCAAGGGGTCAGGGATGACTCATCTCAGGGCTCGCTTCCCGCTTAGATGCTTTCAGCGGTTATCGATTCCGAACTTAGCTACCGGGCAGTGCCACTGGCGTGACAACCCGAACACCAGAGGTTCGTTCACTCCGGTCCTCTCGTACTAGGAGCAACTCCCTTCAATCATCCAACGCCCACGGCAGATAGGGACCGAACTGTCTCACGACGTTCTGAACCCAGCTCGCGTACCACTTTAAATGGCGAACAGCCATACCCTTGGGACCGACTTCAGCCCCAGGATGTGATGAGCCGACATCGAGGTGCCAAACACCGCCGTCGATATGAACTCTTGGGCGGTATCAGCCTGTTATCCCCGGAGTACCTTTTATCCGTTGAGCGATGGCCCTTCCATTCAGAACCACCGGATCACTATGACCTACTTTCGTACCTGCTCGACCTGTCCGTCTCGCAGTTAAGCTGGCTTATGCCATTGCACTAACCTCCTGATGTCCGACCAGGATTAGCCAACCTTCGTGCTCCTCCGTTACTCTTTGGGAGGAGACCGCCCCAGTCAAACTACCCACCAGGCACTGTCCGCGAGCCCGATTCAGGGCCCTGCGTTAGAACATCAAACATACAAGGGTGGTATTTCAAGGACGGCTCCAGCGCAACTGGCGTCACGCCTTCAAAGCCTCCCACCTATCCTACACATGTAGGTTCAATGTTCAGTGCCAAGCTGTAGTAAAGGTTCACGGGGTCTTTCCGTCTAGCCGCGGGTACACCGCATCTTCACGGCGAATTCGATTTCACTGAGTCTCGGGTGGAGACAGCATGGCCATGGTTACACCATTCGTGCAGGTCGGAACTTACCCGACAAGGAATTTCGCTACCTTAGGACCGTTATAGTTACGGCCGCCGTTTACCGGGGCTTCGATCAAGAGCTTCGCTTGCGCTAACCCCATCAATTAACCTTCCGGCACCGGGCAGGTGTCACACCCTATACGTCCACTTTCGTGTTTGCAGAGTGCTGTGTTTTTGATAAACAGTCCCAGCCATCTGGTCACTGCGACTCCCAACTGCTCCATCCGCAAGGGACTTCACTGTCAAGAGCGAACCTTCTCCCGAAGTTACGGTTCTATTTTGCCTAGTTCCTTCACCCGAGTTCTCTCAAGCGCCTTGGTATTCTCTACCCGACCACCTGTGTCGGTTTGGGGTACGATGACTTGTAATCTGAAGCTTAGAGGCTTTTCCTGGAAGCAGGGCATCAATGGCTTCCACACCGTAGTGTGTTCGTCTCGTGTCTCAGTGTTGTGTCTCCGGATTTGCCTAGAAACACCACCTACGCACTTTCACCAGGACAACCGTCGCCTGGCCCACCTAGCCTTCTCCGTCCCCCCATCGCAATTACAAGTCGTGCAGGAATATTAACCTGCTTCCCATCGACTACGCCTTTCGGCCTCACCTTAGGGGTCGACTCACCCTGCCCCGATTAACGTTGGACAGGAACCCTTGGTCTTCCGGCGAGGAGGCTTTTCACCCCCTTTATCGTTACTTACGTCAGCATTCGCACTTCTGATATCTCCAGCATACCTCTCGATACACCTTCGCAGACTTACAGAACGCTCCCCTACCACTCACACATAAGTGTGAATCCGCGGCTTCGGTGCCTGGTTTGAGCCCCGTTACATCTTCCGCGCAGGCCGACTCGACTAGTGAGCTATTACGCTTTCTTTAAATGATGGCTGCTTCTAAGCCAACATCCTAGCTGTCTGAGCCTTCCCACATCGTTTCCCACTTAACCAGAACTTTGGGACCTTAGCCGGCGGTCTGGGTTGTTTCCCTCTTCACGACGGACGTTAGCACCCGCCGTGTGTCTCCCGGATATTACTTACTGGTATTCGGAGTTTGCATGGGGTTGGTAAGTCGGGATGACCCCCTAGCCCAAACAGTGCTCTACCCCCAGTAGTATTCGTCCGAGGCGCTACCTAAATAGCTTTCGGGGAGAACCAGCTATCTCCGAGTTTGATTGGCCTTTCACCCCCAGCCACAGGTCATCCCCTAACTTTGCAACGTTAGTGGGTTCGGTCCTCCAGTTGATGTTACTCAACCTTCAACCTGCCCATGGCTAGATCACCCGGTTTCGGGTCTACACCTTGCAACTAGACGCCCAGTTAAGACTCGGTTTCCCTACGGCTCCCCTATACGGTTAACCTCGCTACAAAATGTAAGTCGCTGACCCATTATACAAAAGGTACGCAGTCACCCCGAAGGGCTCCCACTGCTTGTACGTACACGGTTTCAGGTTCTATTTCACTCCCCTCACAGGGGTTCTTTTCGCCTTTCCCTCACGGTACTGGTTCACTATCGGTCAGTCAGGAGTATTTAGCCTTGGAGGATGGTCCCCCCATATTCAGACAGGATGTCACGTGTCCCGCCCTACTCGATTTCACATCAAGGTTGTTTTCGTGTACGGGGCTATCACCCTGTATCGCCGGCCTTTCCAGGACCGTTCCACTAACTTCCAAGATGCTTAAGGGCTAATCCCCGTTCGCTCGCCGCTACTGAGGGAATCTCGGTTGATTTCTTTTCCTCGGGGTACTTAGATGTTTCAGTTCTCCCGGTTCGCCTCTGTTACCTATGTATTCAGTAACAGATACCCGAGTTATCTCGGGTGGGTTTCCCCATTCGGAAATCTGTGAGTAATAGCGTCTCTTACCGACTTCTCACAGCTTATCGCAGGTTAGTACGTCCTTCATCGCCTCTGACTGCCAAGGCATCCACCATGTACGCTTAGTCACTTAACCATACAACCCCAAGAAGTGTCGGTGAAACCGGCACAGCTTGTTGTCGTACAACAAGGACCAAATAAAATTTGGTTTTCGCCAAGAAGTTTCCAAAGCACTTGTAACAAATGTTTGAGAACTACTTTTTAAATCAGCTTTCCAGATTGTTAAAGAGCA
>NZ_JBFODG010000007.1:0-20312 GCF_040908215.1 Aeromonas sp. R5-4
GCACCTACGGTACGGCCACCTTCACGGATAGCGAAACGCAGGCCGTCGTCCATCGCGATCGGAGCAATCAGGGTAACAACCATCTTGATGTTGTCGCCCGGCATTACCATCTCTACGCCTTCCGGCAGTTCGATGGTACCGGTCACGTCGGTAGTACGGAAGTAGAACTGCGGACGGTAGCCTTTGAAGAACGGGGTATGACGACCACCTTCCTCTTTGGACAGCACGTACACTTCAGATTCGAACTTGGTGTGCGGCTTGATAGAACCCGGCTTGGCCAGTACCTGACCACGCTCTACGTCTTCACGCTTAACACCACGCAGCAGCGCGCCGATGTTCTCGCCTGCACGACCTTCGTCCAGCAGCTTACGGAACATTTCAACACCGGTACAGGTGGTAGAAACGGTATCTTTGATACCAACGATTTCTACAGTCTCACCTACTTTAACGATACCGCGCTCTACACGACCGGTAACTACGGTACCACGGCCAGCGATAGAGAATACGTCTTCGATAGGCATCAGGAACGGCTGGTCAATCGCGCGCTCCGGCTCCGGGATGTAGGTATCCAGGTGGCCAGCCAGCTCGATGATCTTCTCTTCCCACTGAGCGTCGCCTTCCAGCGCTTTCAGTGCGGAACCACGAACTACCGGCAGGTCATCACCCGGGAAGTCGTACTCGGTCAGCAGTTCACGAACTTCCATCTCAACCAGTTCGAGCAGCTCTTCGTCATCAACCATGTCACACTTGTTCATGAACACGATCATGTACGGGATACCAACCTGACGACCCAGCAGGATGTGCTCACGAGTCTGCGGCATCGGGCCGTCAGTCGCTGCTACTACCAGGATCGCGCCGTCCATCTGGGCAGCACCGGTGATCATGTTTTTAACGTAGTCGGCGTGACCCGGGCAATCTACGTGGGCGTAGTGACGGGTAGCGGTGTCGTATTCTACGTGGGAGGTGTTGATGGTGATGCCACGCTCACGCTCTTCCGGTGCCTTGTCGATCTGGTCGAAGGCGAAAGCTTTACCACCGAAGTGCTTGGCCAGCACGTTGGTGATAGCTGCAGTCAGGGTGGTTTTACCGTGGTCAACGTGGCCGATGGTGCCGACGTTTACGTGCGGTTTATTACGCTCAAATTTTTCTTTAGACACGACGTAGTCCTTCTAGGTTAAACCCGCCTACCGTCGTAGGCGGGGAATCTTAAATTACTTGGATTTGCGCTCTTCGATCACGGCTTGTGCAACGTTGGTCGGTGCATCGTGATACTTGGCGAATTCCATGGCGTAGGAAGCACGACCCTGGGTAGCGGAACGCAGTGCAGTTGCATAACCGAACATTTCGGCCAGCGGCACCAGAGCACGTACGATCTTGCCGGACGGGCCATCTTCCATACCTTCGATCAGGCCACGACGACGGTTCAGGTCACCGATAACGTCGCCCATGTAATCTTCCGGAGTTTCAACTTCTACTTTCATGATCGGTTCGAGCAGAACCGGGTTGGCTTTCATGAAGCCAGCCTTAAAGGCCATGGAAGCAGCGATTTTGAAAGCCAGTTCGGAAGAGTCGACATCGTGGTAAGAACCGAAGTGCAGACGCACACCCAGATCCATAACCGGGTAACCAGCCAGCGGACCAGATTTGAGCTGCTCACGGATACCTTTATCAACACCCGGGATGAATTCACCAGGAATGACACCACCTTTGATGTCGTTGACGAATTCGTAGGCTTTGCCTTCTTCCAGCGGGTACATGTCGATAACAACATGACCGTACTGACCGCGACCACCAGACTGCTTGGCATGCTTGCCTTCGATGTCTTTAACGGTGGTACGGATGGTTTCACGGTAGGCAACCTGCGGCTTACCTACGTTGGCTTCAACCTTGAACTCGCGACGCATACGGTCAACGATGATGTCCAGGTGCAGCTCACCCATACCAGCGATGATGGTTTGACCTGACTCTTCGTCAGTCCATACGCGGAAGGACGGATCTTCCTGAGCCAGACGGCCCAGTGCCAGACCCATCTTCTCCTGGTCAGCCTTGGTTTTCGGCTCAACCGCGATAGAAATTACCGGCTCCGGGAATTCCATACGCTCGAGGATGATCGGTGCGTTCGGGTCACACAGGGTGTCACCAGTGGTCACGTCTTTCAGACCGATGGCAGCAGCGATGTCACCAGCGCGTACTTCTTTGATCTCTTCACGCTTGTTGGCATGCATCTGAACGATACGGCCAAAACGCTCGCGCTTGTCCTTGACGGAGTTCAGCACGGTGTCACCGGAGTTGATCACGCCAGAGTAGACACGGAAGAAGGTCAGGTTACCAACGAACGGGTCGGTAGCGATCTTGAACGCCAGAGCAGAGAACGGCTCGTCATCAGAAGCGTGACGCTCGTCTTTGGTCTCGCCGTCCATTTTCAGGCCGTCGATAGCAGCAACGTCGGTCGGAGCCGGCAGGTACTCGATCACGGCATCCAGCATTGCCTGTACGCCCTTGTTCTTGAACGCGGAGCCACAGGTTACCAGGATGATTTCGTTGTTCAGCACGCGCTGACGCAGAGCACCTTTGATCTCTTCCTCGGTCAGCTCTTCGCCGCCCAGGTATTTTTCCATCAGGTCTTCAGACGCTTCAGCAGCGGCTTCAACCAGATTCATGCGCATTTCTTGCGCCTGTTCCAGCAACTCGGCCGGGACGTCTTCGTAATCGAAGGATACGCCCTGATCAGCTTCATTCCAGTTGATGGCTTTCATCTTGACTAGGTCAACAACGCCCTTGAAGTTCTCTTCAGAGCCGATGTTCAGCTGAAGGGGAACCGGAGTACCTTTCAGACGGGTCTTGATGTGCTCAACGCAGCGCAGGAAGTTGGCGCCGGTACGGTCCATCTTGTTGACGAACGCGATACGGGGAACCTTGTACTTGTTAGCCTGACGCCATACGGTTTCAGACTGTGGCTGTACGCCACCTACGGCACAGTACACCATCACGGCACCGTCCAGAACACGCATTGAACGCTCTACTTCGATAGTAAAGTCAACGTGGCCCGGGGTATCGATGATGTTGATACGGTGCGGTTGGAACTGTTTACCCATACCGGACCAGAAAGCGGTGGTCGCGGCGGAGGTGATGGTGATACCACGCTCTTGTTCCTGTTCCATCCAGTCCATGGTGGCAGCGCCATCGTGAACTTCACCGATCTTGTGACTTACACCGGTGTAAAACAGTACGCGCTCGGTAGTAGTAGTCTTACCGGCGTCAATGTGAGCGGAGATACCGATGTTACGATAACGCTCAATGGGGGTTGTACGAGCCATTGTCATCCTCTTACTAAGGCGCTTGTCCCTAGATAATTAAAGGTGCGCAGAGTCAAAAGACCCTGCGCAAGCGGATTACCAGCGGAAGTGAGCGAAGGCTTTGTTCGCTTCAGCCATACGGTGAACGTCTTCACGTTTCTTGACAGACGAACCCTTATTGTCAGCGGCATCCAGCAGCTCGCCAGCCAGACGCTGAGCCATTGATTTTTCACCACGTTTACGAGCGGCATCAACCAACCAGCGCATTGCCAGGGCATTGCGACGTACCGGACGAACTTCTACCGGCACCTGATAGGTTGCACCACCGACGCGACGAGATTTAACCTCGACCGCCGGACGAATGTTATCCAGAGCTTCTTCGAATACGGCCAGGTGCTCTTTGCCAGATTTGGTGGCAATGATGTCCAGGGCGCCATAAACAATGGCTTCTGCAACAGATTTCTTACCGTCAACCATTACTACGTTGACAAATTTAGCCAGCAGCTCTGATCCGAACTTGGGATCTGGCAGGATTTTACGCTGACCAACAACACGACGTCTTGGCATTTCAAATTCTCCGTAACTTCAGGGATTACCCAAAACTAGAAAGCTATCTAACTAGAAACGAATTAACGTTTGGCCTTACTTAACGGAGAACCATTAAGCTTTAGGACGCTTCACGCCATACTTGGAGCGAGCCTGCTTACGGTCTTTAACACCGGCACAGTCCAACGCACCACGAACGGTGTGATAACGAACACCTGGCAAGTCTTTTACACGACCGCCACGGATCAGAACAACAGAGTGCTCTTGCAGGTTGTGACCTTCACCGCCGATGTAGGAGGTGACTTCGAAGCCGTTGGTCAGACGTACACGGCACACTTTACGCAGTGCAGAGTTAGGCTTCTTCGGGGTGGTGGTATATACACGAGTGCATACGCCACGCTTCTGAGGGCACGCTTCCAGCGCCGGCACGTTGCTTTTCACAACGAGCTTGATGCGTGGCTTGCGAACCAACTGGTTAATAGTTGCCATCAAAAGGCTCCTGATAATGACTTCATAAACGTGTGGAAAATCCTCCCCGCAGATACGGGGACGCGAAATTTTATGCCCTGTTGTCTGGGGAGTCAAGATTTATACAATTTGCGTCACAAAAGGGCAGTTCGGATCCGTTTGATTTCACGACATCACCTTGAATTTTCTTGGAAATGTGCTTCTCAGCCACCCCAGGTGCGCGGGGAACCTTTTTGCGCAATCAGTGCCACCAAACCCGCCATATCGAGCACATTGCCCACCCGATGCAGCAAACCGCGAGCTTGCAGATCTTCCTGCATCACATAAAGCGGGAGACCCGCCAGCCGCGCGCTCCACTGGGGAGCCGATGCCGCAATCACGGCATCCTGCATCAGTACCAGCTCATCCTCGGGCTGAAGGTATGAGAGCGCCTCTGCCAGAGCCTGACTCTGAAAGGGAGAGTTCAATATCAGATGCAACATGGAGACCTCAAAAGCTGATGTGAGTCGAACACTGTGCCCAGCGCCGAGCCAGTTCCTGGCGCGGCAGACTCTCGACGGGGATCAGCAGATCATCCACTGTCACGCCACGCTCTGCCAGCGAGTCAGCACAAACATAGACCTCTTCGATGTCGTAGAGTTCCAGCATTTTGAAGGTGGGCGCGTAGTGGCGCTGCAAAATGGCGGCAGGCTGCTGCTCCTTGAGCAGTTGCAGCACGCCGTCCCCAATCAGGAAGAGGGCCAGTTCATCGGTCATGGCCGAGGTGGCCAGCAGGGCATCCAGTCCTTCCCGGCCGGCGGCATGGCCATGGGGGCCACGACTGCATATAAAGGCAATTTTCTTGTTCATGACTCCCCCTAGAACTGAACCAGTCGATCGGCGGTGAGCGCAGCCTCGGCCAACTGGCCCAGACCGCTCAGGCAAAATGGCGCTTGCAGATTGAAGTGCACCTGCCCTGCCCCCTTGGCCTCCTGCTCATCGAGCACACCGCGCCGCATGGCGGCGGCGACACAGACGTCGATACGGATCCCCTGCTCTTCTGCCAGCTCTCGCCACAGACGCACCAGGTCAGTCTCATCAGATGCAGGCAGATGCAAACCGTTGCCGTTGCAGACCCCGTCCTGATAGAAGAACAGGTGGGACAAGGTATGCCCCTGTGCCAACAAGGTGCGGGCAAAACGATAGGCGGTGCTGGCCGACTGGGTGCCATAGGCGGGCCCCGTGACCAGGATGGCAAAACTCAGACTCATAGCAGGACTCCTGTGCTGACCCGGTCCATTTTACGCCAAAAACAAAAAAGCCCCTGCCAGGAGGGGCTTGATTCGATCTGTTGATCAGAGATGGGCAATCGCCTCAACTTCGACCAGCACATCTTTCGGCAGACGGGCCACCTCTACGCAGGAGCGGGCTGGCGCCGCATCGCCAAAGTAGCGGGCATAGACCTGATTGAAGGCAACGAAGTTGTTCATGTCGCTCAGGAAGCAGGTGGTTTTGACCACTTTGCTGGCATCAGCACCCGCAGCGTGCAACACGGCAACCAGATTCTTCATCACCCGCTCGGCCTGCTCTTCGATGCCGCCAGCCACGATTTCCATGGTGGCAGGATCGAGCGGGATCTGCCCGGAGGTGAAGATCATCTCGCCAACCTTGGTAGCCTGAACATACGGACCAATCGCGGCAGGCGCCTTGTCGGTTGCAATCACTTCTTTAGCCATTCATCTATCCCCTTCTGGAATGAGTTACTCGTTCTCGTCTTCACCCTGCTTGCGCTGTCGGATGTAAAGATAAACGGTATGTTTTGAAATATTGAGTTTGTCCGCCACCAGATTGATCGAATCCTTGATGTCGAAAATGCCCTTCTCGAACAGCTGGGTCACGATGAAGCGGTTCTTGGCATTGTTGGCCACGGTGGGATCGCGATTGATCTCGTCGATGGTGTTATCCACCGTCTGGGCAACCAGCTCTTCGACACTGTTGGCGAAGGTCTCTGGTGACTGACGCGCTGCCTGCTGGGGCGTTGGGAAAAATTCGGCCACGAACTCGTGGAAAGGCGCATTGATGTGCAGGTTGATGCAGATAAGCCCCACAACTTGCCGCTCGCTGTTGCGAATGGCGATGGTGCTCGACTTCATCAGCGCGCCGGTACGGCTGCGAGCGAAATAGCTCTGGGTGTAATCCTGGCCGGTGCTCTCGATATCCTTGAGCATGCGCAGGGCGAGATCGGTGATGGGCGCCCCGAGGGTGCGTCCGGTATTGAAGCCGTTGGCAATCTTGATCACCGACTCGTGCAGATTTTCCAGGGAGTGGAGTACCACTTCACAATGCTTGCCGAACAGCTCGGCCAAGCCATCGATGAGCCCATCGTATGAGCGCAACAATTCCCTGTCTTCATCTGTAAAAGTGCGGCTGATCAGCTGTTCTTCGGGAAGCATGGCTTCCTCGATACCGACAGTCATGTTCTACCCCTGTAATAACCATTCAACTTTCCCGAGTTTTAAATTGCAGGGGAGTAAAGTCAACTTTTTTTGATTTTTTACTCTACAACTTTGCTCTGGATCATCCTGAAACCCGCGCTGCGTCTACCTTTGCCGAGGAATTGGCCAACAAAAAGGGCTCCTTGAAGGAGCCCTTTTCAATCACGGATGACGAGTTACTCTTCGTCGAAACTACCGGCTGCGTTCAGCAGATCCGCCAGGTTCTGCTCTGCATCATCAGCGGTCACCTGCGGGGTACCAACAGCACGAGCTGCGGCAGCACGCTGGTTGATCCGGCTGTGGTGGTAGGCAAAGCCTGTACCAGCCGGGATCAGACGACCCACGATGACGTTCTCTTTCAGGCCACGCAGTTCGTCACGCTTGCCACCAACGGCGGCTTCGGTCAGAACGCGAGTGGTTTCCTGGAAGGAAGCCGCGGAGATGAAGGACTCGGTGCTCAGAGATGCCTTGGTAATACCCATCAGTACATGACGGTAGGTCGCAGGGGTCTTGCCCTCGGCAACCAGCTTACGGTTGGCAATCTTCACACGAGCCACTTCGACCTGTTCGCCTTCGATCAGATCGGTATCGCCAGCGCTCAGGATCTCGCACTTGCGCAGCATCTGACGAACGATGACTTCGATGTGCTTGTCGTTGATCTTAACGCCTTGCAGACGGTAAACGTCCTGCACTTCGTTGGCGATGTAGTTGGCGACCGGGCTGATACCACGCAGACGCAGGATGTCGTGAGCAGACTCGGGACCGTCCGCCAGCACTTCACCCTTCTCAACTTTTTCACCTTCGAACACGTTCAGGTTACGCCACTTCGGAATCATCTCTTCGTAGACGTTGCCACCATCGGTCGGGGTGATGACCAGACGGCGTTTGCCCTTGGTCTCTTTCCCGAAGGAGATGGTACCGGAGATCTCGGCCAGAATTGCCGGTTCCTTCGGTTGACGTGCTTCGAACAGATCCGCAACGCGCGGCAGACCACCGGTGATGTCCTTGGTACCGCCGGACTCTTGCGGGATACGCGCTACCGCGTCACCCACGCCCACGTTGGCACCATCTTCCAGGTTCACGATCGCCTTGCCCGGCAGGAAGTACTGGGCGGCTACATCGGTACCCGGGATCATCACGTCTTTGCCGTTCAGGTCGACCAGTTTCACGGTCGGACGCATCTCTTTACCGGCGCTCGGACGCTCGTTGACGTCCAGAACAACGATAGAAGAGAGACCGGTCAGCTCGTCGGTCTGACGAGTGATGGTCACGCCATCGATCATGTGTTCGAACTGCAGACGACCTGCCACTTCGGTGATGATCGGGTGGGTGTGCGGATCCCAGTTGGCAACGGTCTCGCCAGCGCTCACGGCCTGGCCGTCCTTCACTTCCAGCACGGAACCGTAAGGCAGCTTGTGGCTTTCCTTGGTACGGCCCATGTCGTCCATGATGGTCAGTTCGGTAGAACGTGAGGTGATAACCAGTTTGTCATCGCTGTTGTGAACGAACTTGGCGTTCTGCAGCTTGATGGTACCGGTGTTCTTGACCTGGATGCTGCTTTCAGCAGCGGCACGAGATGCAGCACCACCGATGTGGAAAGTACGCATCGTCAGCTGGGTACCCGGTTCACCGATGGACTGGGCGGCGATAACACCGACTGCCTCACCCTTGTTAACCAGGTGACCACGGGCCAGATCACGGCCGTAGCAGTGAGCACAGTTACCGAAGTCAGTTTCACAGGTGATGGCAGAACGTACCTTCACACGGTCAACGGAGTTACGCTCCAGCAGGTCACACAGCTGCTCGTCGAGCAGGGTGTTGCGAGCTACCAGGATCTCGTCCTCGGTACCCGGCTTGATGACATCTTCTGCCACCACACGACCCAGCACGCGCTCACGCAGCGGCTCGACCACGTCGCCACCCTCGATCAGCGGAGTCATCCACAGACCGTCGGTAGTGCCGCAATCGTCCTCGGTGATCACCATGTCTTGCGCCACGTCCACCAGACGACGAGTCAGGTAACCGGAGTTCGCAGTCTTCAGTGCAGTATCCGCCAGACCCTTACGAGCACCGTGGGTAGAGATAAAGTACTGCAGTACGTTCAGACCTTCGCGGAAGTTCGCGATGATCGGGGTCTCGATGATGGAGCCATCCGGCTTGGCCATCAGGCCACGCATACCGGCCAGCTGACGGATCTGGGCGGCGGAACCACGCGCACCAGAGTCGGCCATCATAAAGATGCTGTTGAACGAGGCCTGCTCTTCTTCTTCACCCAGCGAGTTGACGTTACGCTCTTTGGACAAGTTCTCCATCATGGCCTTGGAGACGCGCTCGTTGGCGCTGGCCCAGATATCGATAACCTTGTTGTAACGCTCGCCCGCAGTTACCAGACCTGACAGGAACTGGTCCTGGATCTCGGCAACCTCGGCTTCGGCTGCCGCGATGATGTCTTTCTTGGCATCCGGGATGACCATGTCATCGATACCAACAGAAGCACCGGACAGGGCCGCGTAGTGGAAACCGGTATACATCAGCTGGTCAGCGAAGATAACGGTGTCCTTCAGGCCCTGCTTGCGATAGCAGGTGTTCAGCAGACGGGAGATGAGCTTTTTGCCCAGCGCCTTGTTGGATACGCACTTGATCCAGTTCTGCGGATTGGCATCCAGATCAGCCTGTTCTGCAGCAGTCAGCACCTTCGGCTCGTCGATCAGGGCGTATTCCATACCTTTCGGCAGGATCAAGCTCAGGATCGCACGACCAACGGTGGTGTTCTTCATCTCGGTGTGTTCACGCAGAGAACCGTCTTCCTGACGCAGGTATTCGGTAATGCGTACTTTCACACGAGCATGCAGATCGGCCAGACCGGCGCGATATACTTTCTCGGCTTCTTTCGGGCCGGCCAGCACCATACCTTCGCCTTTGGCGTTGATACGGGCACGGGTCATGTAGTACAGACCCAAGACCACGTCCTGAGAAGGAACGATGATCGGCTCACCGGAAGCAGGCGACAGGATGTTGTTGGTAGACATCATCAGCGCACGCGCTTCCAGCTGGGCTTCCAGGGTCAGCGGTACGTGGACCGCCATCTGGTCACCATCGAAGTCCGCGTTATACGCAGCACAAACCAGCGGGTGCAGCTGGATTGCCTTGCCTTCGACCAGAGTCGGTTCGAATGCCTGGATACCCAGACGGTGCAGGGTCGGTGCACGGTTCAGCAGAACCGGGTGCTCGCGGATCACTTCGTCCAGGATATCCCAAACGACAGCTTCCTCGCGCTCCACCATCTTCTTGGCGGCCTTGATAGTGGTCGCCAGACCGCGGGTTTCCAGCTTGCCATAGATGAACGGCTTGAACAGTTCCAGCGCCATCTTCTTCGGCAGACCGCACTGATGCAGACGCAGAGTCGGGCCTACGGTGATAACGGAACGACCGGAGTAGTCGACACGCTTACCGAGCAGGTTCTGACGGAAACGACCCTGCTTACCCTTGATCATGTCGGCCAGGGATTTCAGCGGGCGCTTGTTGGAACCGGTGATGGCACGACCGCGACGGCCGTTATCCAGCAGGGCATCGACGGACTCTTGCAGCATACGCTTTTCGTTGCGCACGATGATGTCCGGAGCAGCCAGATCCAGCAGACGCTTCAAGCGGTTGTTACGGTTGATCACGCGACGGTACAGATCGTTCAGATCGGAAGTCGCGAAACGGCCGCCGTCCAGCGGTACCAGCGGACGCAGGTCCGGCGGCAGCACAGGCAGCACTGTCATGATCATCCACTCCGGCTTGTTGCCGGACTGCAGGAAAGCTTCCATCAGCTTCAGACGCTTGGTGGTCTTCTTGCGCTTGGTCTCGGAGTTGGTTTGATCCAGCTCCTCACGCATGGTTTTGACTTCACCTTCCAGATCGATAGCGCGCAGCAATGCCAGGATTGCTTCGGCACCCATCTTGGCGTCAAATTCGTCGCCCCACTCTTCCAGCGCATCCAGGTACTGCTCTTCAGAGAGCATCTGGCTGCGTTCGAGGTTGGTCATACCCGGCTCGATTACGACGAAAGATTCGAAGTAGAGCACGCGCTCGATGTCGCGCAGGGTCATGTCCAGCAGCAGACCGATACGGGACGGCAGGGACTTCAGGAACCAGATGTGGGCAGTCGGGCTGGCCAGCTCGATGTGGCCCATACGCTCACGACGGACCTTGGTCTGGGTCACTTCAACGCCGCACTTCTCACAGATCACACCACGGTGTTTCAGGCGCTTGTACTTGCCGCACAGACACTCGTAGTCCTTCACCGGTCCGAAGATACGGGCGCAGAACAGACCATCACGCTCCGGCTTGAAAGTCCGGTAGTTGATGGTCTCAGGCTTTTTGACCTCACCGAATGACCAGGAGCGGATCATGTCAGGAGAGGCCAGACCGATCTTGATACTGTCAAACTCTTCGGTCTTGGTCTGAGCCTTCAAAAACTTGAGTAAGTCTTTCACGTGTTTCCCCTGTCAGGAGTCTAACCTCGGCGCCCCGGCTGCCAAAACAGCGGGGCGCCCACGTCAATTCTCGAACAATAAGAGCGAGCTCTTACTCTTCGTCCAGCTCGATGTTGATACCCAGAGAGCGGATTTCCTTCAGCAATACGTTGAAGGATTCGGGCATGCCCGGCTCCATACGGTGGTCGCCATCCACGATGTTCTTATACATCTTGGTACGGCCATTCACATCGTCAGACTTGACGGTCAGCATTTCCTGCAGGGTATATGCCGCACCGTAAGCCTCCAGGGCCCACACTTCCATCTCACCGAAACGCTGACCACCGAACTGAGCCTTACCACCCAGCGGCTGCTGGGTAACCAGGCTGTAAGAACCGGTAGAACGCGCGTGCATCTTGTCGTCGACCAAGTGGTTCAGCTTGAGCATGTACATGTAACCAACGGTTACTTTACGCTCGAAGCGGTTACCGGTACGGCCATCGAACAGATCAATCTGACCGGACTCCGGCAGATCGGCCAGCTTCAGCAGGGCTTTGATTTCGCGCTCTTTGGCACCATCAAAGACCGGAGTAGCAACCGGCAGACCCTTACGCAGGTTACCCACCAGGGTACGTACGTCGTCGTCAGACAGTTCGGCGATGTTCACTTGCTGGGTGTCCTTCTCGCCCAGGTCATAGACCTGTTGCAGGAAGTTGCGCATCTCGTGCAGCTCGCGCTGCTCTTTGACCATGCGATCGATCTTCTCGCCGATACCCTTGGCCGCAAGGCCCAGGTGCACTTCGAGGATCTGACCGATGTTCATACGGGATGGTACGCCCAACGGGTTCAGTACGATGTCGACCGGACGGCCGAACTCGTCATGAGGCATATCCTCGACCGGACAGATCTTGGAGATAACACCCTTGTTACCGTGACGGCCCGCCATCTTGTCACCCGGCTGGATGCGACGCTTGACTGCCAGATAAACCTTGACGATTTTCAGTACGCCCGGCGCCAGATCATCACCCTGGATAATCTTGCGACGCTTGTTCTCGAATTTCTTGTCAAACTCGGCTTTCAGCTCAACGTGCTGTTCAGCGATCTGTTCCAGTTCGGTCTGCTTGCCTTCGTCTTCGATGGCCAGTTCAAACCACTTGGAGCGATCGAGCTTGTTCAGACGATCTTCGCTGTAACCGGCGGCCAGCAGCAGGTTGCGGGAACGGCCGAAAATGCCGTCTTCCAGGATCTTGAACTCTTCGGTCAAGTCCTTCTTCGCTTCCTTCAGCTGCATCTCTTCGATTTCTTTGGCGCGCTTGTCTTTTTCCACGCCATCGCGGGTAAAGACTTGCACGTCAACCACGGTACCGTACACACCGTTCGGTACACGCAGGGAGGAGTCCTTCACATCGGACGCCTTCTCACCGAAGATGGCGCGCAGCAGCTTCTCTTCCGGCGTCAGCTGGGTTTCACCTTTCGGGGTTACCTTACCGACCAGAATGTCGCCGCCCTTCACTTCGGCACCCACGTAGACGATACCGGACTCGTCCAGCTTGGACAGAGCGGCTTCACCCACGTTCGGGATGTCAGCAGTGATCTCTTCCGGACCCAGCTTGGTGTCACGGGAGATACAGGCCAGTTCCTGGATATGGATGGTGGTCAGGCGATCTTCCTGAACAACACGCTCGTTCACCAGGATCGAGTCTTCGAAGTTGTAACCGTTCCACGGCATGAACGCGACGCGCATGTTCTGACCGAGCGCCAGTTCACCCAGGTCGGTGGACGGGCCGTCAGCCAGTACGTCGCCAGCCATGACCGGCTCACCCAACATCACGCAAGGACGCTGGTTGATACAGGTGTTCTGGTTGGAACGGGTGTATTTGGTCAGGTTGTAGATGTCGATACCGGCTTCGCCTGGCATCAGCTCATCTTCATTGACCTTCAGGACGATACGGGAGGCATCGACATAGTCGATTACGCCGCCACGCTTGGCTACTACGGTTACACCGGAGTCAACGGCCACAGCGCGTTCCATACCAGTACCTACAAGCGGCTTGTCAGCACGCAGAGTCGGTACAGCCTGACGTTGCATGTTTGAACCCATCAATGCACGGTTCGCGTCATCGTGCTCCAGGAACGGGATCAGAGCGGCTGCCACAGATACGATCTGCTGCGGGCTCACGTCCATATACTGGATCTGGTCGGCGTTCATAAAGGTGGATTCACCTTTGTGACGGCACGGGATCAATTCATCTTTCAGACGGCCATCTTCGGTGGTCGCGGCGTTAGCCTGTGCGATCACGTACTTGCCTTCTTCAATAGCAGACAGGTAGTCCACTTCGTCGGTGATCACACCGTCAATGACCTTGCGGTACGGGGTCTCGAGGAAACCGTACTCGTTGGTACGAGAGTACACGGACAGAGAGTTGATCAGACCGATGTTCGGACCTTCAGGAGTCTCGATAGGGCACAGACGACCGTAGTGAGTCGGATGTACGTCTCGGACTTCAAAGCCGGCACGCTCACGAGTCAAACCGCCCGGGCCCAGCGCGGAAATACGACGCTTGTGGGTCACTTCGGACAGCGGGTTGTTCTGGTCCATGAACTGGGACAGCTGGCTGGAACCAAAGAACTCTTTGACTGCGGCGGAGATCGGCTTGGCGTTGATCAGATCCTGCGGCATGAGGGTGTCCAGGTCGCCTAGGGAGAGACGCTCCTTGACTGCACGCTCGACACGCACCAGACCGACGCGGAACTGGTTTTCAGCCATTTCACCGACAGAACGGATACGACGGTTACCCAAGTGGTCGATATCGTCCACTTCGTCGTTACCGTTACGGATGTCGATCAGGCGCTTCATCACATCGACGATGTCGTCTTTGGTCAGTACACCAGCGCCAGTCTCGTCTTCACGACCCAGACGGCGGTTGAACTTCATCCGACCTACGGTAGACAGGTCGTAACGCTCGGCGGAGAAGAACAGGTTTTCGAACAGCTGTTCTGCAGCTTCGCGAGTAGGCGGCTCGCCCGGACGCATCATGCGATAGATCTCGACCAGCGCTTCCAAACGGTTGGAGCTGGAGTCGACACGCAGGGTCTCGGACATGTAGGCACCGTGATCCAGTTCGTTGGTGAACAGAACCTCGAAATGCTTGAAGCCGGCTTGGGACAGGTTGGCGATCGCTTCCAGGCTCAGTGCCTGGTTGGCGGTCACGACCATCTCGCCAGTTTGCGGATGTGCGTAGTCCTTGGCAGCAACTTTGCCAACAACATACTCAACCGGTACCTCAATCTGGGTAACGGCATCTTTTTCCAACTGACGGATGTGACGCGCAGTCACACGACGACCGGTCTCAACCACCACGGCGCCATTGGCCACGATGTCAAAGGTCGCAGTTTCACCACGCAGACGCTCCGGCACCAGATCCATCATCAACTTGCCATCTTTTACTTCAAAACCGATGGTCTCGAAGAAGGTGGCCAGGATTTGTTCGGAAGTGAAGTCCAGGGCGCGCAGAATAATGGATGCTGGCAGTTTACGACGACGGTCGATACGGACAAACAGGTTGTCTTTCGCATCAAACTCGAAGTCCAGCCAGGAGCCACGGTAGGGGATAACGCGAGCGTTATACAGTACCTTACCGGATGAATGAGTTTTGCCTTTATCGTGGTCGAAGAAGACGCCCGGGCTGCGGTGCAGCTGGGAGACGATAACCCGCTCGGTACCATTGATAACAAAGGTGCCGTTCTCGGTCATGAGCGGAATTTCGCCCATGTATACTTCTTGTTCCTTGATGTCTTTGACGGTGCCGGCAGCTGCTTCACGGTCGTACAGAACCATACGAAGCTTGACACGCAGCGGCGCGGAGTAGGTCACTCCACGGATCTGGCATTCTTTTACGTCAAATACCGGCTCACCCAGGCGATAGCTGACATACTGAAGCTCAGCACTACCGGAGTAACTGGTGATCGGGAAAACGCTACGGAAAGCGGCCTCTAGGCCATATTCACCTTCCGGGTCAGCCTCGATGAACTGCTTGAAGGAGTCCAGCTGAATGGACAACAGATAAGGCGTGTCCAGTACCTGGTCTCGCTTACCGAAGTCCTTACGAATGCGTTTTTTTTCGGTATAAGAGTAAACCATAGGGTTCCTCAGCTCGCTGATAAGTGACCCACTCTGTCCCGCGGGACAGCTCTGTCTCAACACCGTTTTGTGTTGGCCCGGACGAAAGAAGACAGTCCGGATTGCTGGTGCACCGAGAGTCGTAAACGGTGTGAAATGCTCTCAGTCTACAGCGCAAAAAGGCTGGTGAACAAAAATTCACCAGCCCTAGCCTGTTTTATCAGGCTAATCTACATAAATGCAGATTATTTGATCTCAACAGAAGCACCGGCAGCTTCCAGCTCTTTCTTCAGAGCTTCAGCTTCGTCCTTGGACACGCCTTCCTTCAGGTTAGCCGGAGCAGCTTCTACCAGATCTTTGGCTTCTTTCAGGCCCAGACCGGTAGCGCCACGAACGGCTTTGATAACGGCAACTTTGTTGGCGCCAGCAGCAGTCAGAACTACGTCGAACTCGGTCTTCTCTTCTACTGCTTCAGCAGCAGCCGGGCCAGCCATTACGGCAGCAGCGGCAGAAACACCGAACTTCTCTTCCATAGCTTCGATCAGCTCAACAACTTCCATTACGGACATGGAAGCAACGGCTTCGATGATTTGGTCTTTAGTGATAGACATGACAAAAATTCCTGATGTTGAATAAACTCAAACAGCCTAAATAGGCGAGAATCAAGCAGCAGCTTGTTTCTGGTCGCGAACAGCAGCGATAGTACGAACCAGCTTGCCAGCAGAGGCTTCTTTCATAGTCGCCATCAACTTCGCAATTGCTTCTTCGTAAGTCGGCAGCGTGGCCAGACGATCAATTTGTGCTGCGGCGATAAACTCACCGTTAAAAGCGCCAGCCTTGATTTCGAACTTTTGGTTCGCTTTGGCAAACTCTTTGAACAGACGAGCAGCAGCGCCCGGGTGTTCGTTAGAGAAAGCAATCAAGGTAGGACCGGTAAATGCGTCGTTCAGGCACTCGTATTCGGTACCTTCTACCGCGCGACGCAGCAGGGTGTTACGCACAACGCGCATGTACACACCGGCTTCACGAGCGGTTTTACGCAGGACGGTCATCTTGTCTACAGTTACACCGCGAGAATCGGCAACAACTGCAGAAAGAGCGCCTTTGGCAGCTTCGTTGACTTCAGCAACAATTGCCTTTTTGTCTTCGAGTCCCAATGCCATTGGCTTAACTCCTGGATTGAATCCGGGTCTATTGACCCAGTACTGACACATCCCCCCTACCTTTACAACAGAGGGGAACGATGCGGTAGCAGGATTCCAGAAGAGAAAGAATCTTTCTCGCTGGGTTTCCGGCACCGTCTACGCAGGAAACATTAAGGCTTTGCAGCCTCCTGCGGTCTTGGACGGAGGTCGAAACCCCCAACCAATCAAGGCGCAAAATTATAGATTAAATTTTGCGCCTTGTAAAACCCATCAATTAGGCCTGAGCTTCCAGAGAAGCTTGGTCTACGGCAACACCGGCACCCATGGTGGTGGAGATGCTGACTTTCTTGATGAATTGACCTTTGGCGGAAGAGGGCTTGCCTTTTTTCAGGGCAACCAGCAGAGCTTCCAAGTTTTCTTTCAGCTGAACTTCGTTGAAAGAAACCTTACCCAGAGTGGTATGGATGATACCATTCTTGTCGTTACGGTAACGAACCTGACCAGCCTTGGCGTTCTTGACAGCTTCGGCAACGTTAGGAGTTACAGTACCAACTTTCGGGTTCGGCATCAGGCCGCGCGGGCCCAGGATTTGACCCAGTTGACCAACAACGCGCATGGCATCCGGGGATGCGATAACTACGTCGAAGTTCATCTCGCCTTTCTTAACCAGATCGGCCAGGTCATCCATACCTACCAGGTCAGCACCGGCAGCTTTAGCTGCTTCGGCGTTGGCACCTTGGGTAAATACGGCAACGCGTACATCACGACCGGTACCGTGCGGCAGTACAGTAGCACCACGTACGTTCTGGTCAGATTTACGAGCGTCGATACCCAGGTTGACAGCAACGTCAACGCTTTCAACGAACTTGGCGGTAGCCAGTTCTTTCAGCAGGGCAATGGCTTCGTTGATGGAGTACTCTTTGGTACCGTCAACTTTTTCGCGAATAACGCGCATACGCTTGGAAAGTTTAGCCATTGTCTTAATCCTCCACTACCAGACCCATGGAACGAGCGGAGCCTGCGATGCAACGTACTTTTGCATCCAGATCGGCACCAGTCATATCCGGCTCTTTGGTCTTGGCGATTTCTTGCAGCTGAGCAACGGTCACCTTACCAACCTTGTCTTTGTTCGGCTTGGAAGAACCAGACTTGATGCCAGCAGCTTTCTTCAGCAGGAAAGAAGCAGGCGGAGTCTTGGTTTCGAAGGTGAAGGAACGGTCGCTGTAAACGGTGATCACGACCGGAGTCGGTGAACCTTTTTCCAGCTTCTCTGTACGAGCGTTGAACGCCTTACAGAATTCCATGATGTTAACACCGTGTTGACCCAGTGCAGGACCAACGGGAGGAGACGGGTTGGCTGCACCAGCAGCAACCTGCAGCTTGATATAAGCTGTGACTTTCTTAGCCATTAGGAAAATACCTCAAAAATGGGTTCTAGCGCCTCGGAGACTTGCTCCTGCAAACGGCTCCCCAACTAATAAAGGGGCAGCGAATTATAGAGATATTCGCTGCCCCTGACAACCGTTAAACGTACAGAATTCAATCAGCCTTTTTCGACCTGACCAAAATCCAGTTCAACAGGAGTAGAACGACCGAAGATCAGTACAGAGACCTTCACACGGCTCTTCTCATAATCGACCTCTTCAACGGTACCGTTGAAGTCGGCAAACGGACCATCGGCAACCCGCACCATTTCACCCGGTTCAAACAGGGTTTTCGGACGCGGCTTGTCGTGGGCATCCTGCAGACGGTTCAGGATGGCATCGGCCTCTTTGTCAGAGATCGGTGCCGGACGGTCGGAAGTACCGCCGATGAAGCCCATTACACGCGGTACGTTACGCACCAAGTGCCATGTGGTTTCATCCATGATCATCTGGACCAGGACATAACCCGGGAAAAACTTGCGCTCACTCTTGCGCTTCTGGCCAGCACGCATCTCGACCACTTCTTCGGTCGGGACCAGTACTTCACCGAACATGTCTTCCATGCCATGCATCTTGATATGTTCACGCAGGGATTTGGCTACACGGCCTTCATAGCCGGAAAAAGCCTGCACGACATACCATCTCATACGTTGTTCACGTTGTTCAGTCATGGCTTATCCTTACACACCGGTAATCAGGTTGACCAACCAGACCAAGGCACCGTCTAGAACGAACAGCAGCAGCCCCATCACGGCGGTCACCGCCAGCACAATCAGGGTTGTCTGAATGGCCTCCTGACGGGTCGGCCATACGACCTTGCGGACTTCCAGGCGAGACTCACGGGCGAATGCCAGTGTTGCCTTTCCCTTGGTGGTTTGCAGGGCTACTGCACCGGCAGCAGCAATGACAACGACCACACCCAGGGCGCGGACGGCAGCGACAACATCGTTGAGCAGGTAATTACCCACTACAGCGGCCGCCAGGATAATGAAAACCAGGCCCCAAAGCAGGGTATCCTTGCTTCCGCCCTGGCTCTCAGAACTAACACTCATACAACCCACCTGTATCTGACGTAACCAAAGACACAAAAGCCCCGTACGAGACGAGGTATATGGCAGGGGCGGCAGGACTCGAACCCGCAACCATCGGTTTTGGAGACCGCTGTTCTACCAATTCGAACTACGCCCCTACACAAGAAAGCCCCTATTATAGGGGCTTTGCTTTATTTATGTAAGCCAAAGATTAAGCGATTACGCTGGCTACAACACCGGCACCTACGGTACGGCCACCTTCACGGATAGCGAAACGCAGGCCGTCGTCCATCGCGATCGGAGCAATCAGGGTAACAACCATCTTGATGTTGTCGCCCGGCATTACCATCTCTACGCCTTCCGGCAGTTCGATGGTACCGGTCACGTCGGTAGTACGGAAGTAGAACTGCGGACGGTAGCCTTTGAAGAACGGGGTATGACGACCACCTTCCTCTTTGGACAGCACGTACACTTCAGATTCGAACTTGGTGTGCGGCTTGATAGAACCCGGCTTGGCCAGTACCTGACCACGCTCTACGTCTTCACGCTTAACACCACGCAGCAGCGCGCCGATGTTCTCGCCTGCACGACCTTCGTCCAGCAGCTTACGGAACATTTCAACACCGGTACAGGTGGTAGAAACGGTATCTTTGATACCAACGATTTCTACAGTCTCACCTACTTTAACGATACCGCGCTCTACACGACCGGTAACTACGGTACCACGGCCAGCGATAGAGAATACGTCTTCGATAGGCATCAGGAACGGCTGGTCAATCGCGCGCTCCGGCTCCGGGATGTAGGTATCCAGGTGGCCAGCCAGCTCGATGATCTTCTCTTCCCACTGAGCGTCGCCTTCCAGCGCTTTCAGTGCGGAACCACGAACTACCGGCAGGTCATCACCCGGGAAGTCGTACTCGGTCAGCAGTTCACGAACTTCCATCTCAACCAGTTCGAGCAGCTCTTCGTCATCAACCATGTCACACTTGTTCATGAACACGATCATGTACGGGATACCAACCTGACGACCCAGCAGGATGTGCTCACGAGTCTGCGGCATCGGGCCGTCAGTCGCTGCTACTACCAGGATCGCGCCGTCCATCTGGGCAGCACCGGTGATCATGTTTTTAACGTAGTCGGCGTGACCCGGGCAATCTACGTGGGCGTAGTGACGGGTAGCGGTGTCGTATTCTACGTGGGAGGTGTTGATGGTGATGCCACGCTCACGCTCTTCCGGTGCCTTGTCGATCTGGTCGAAGGCGAAAGCTTTACCACCGAAGTGCTTGGCCAGCACGTTGGTGATAGCTGCAGTCAGGGTGGTTTTACCGTGGTCAACGTGGCCGATGGT
>NZ_JBFODG010000008.1:0-11925 GCF_040908215.1 Aeromonas sp. R5-4
GAGGGATGGCATCAGCGCGATAGTTGCCCCACAGCCGCTGTTCACCACGCCAGATAATGTCACCGGCTTCGCTGCACAGCTCGCGGGCGGTGCCCGCCACATCCGTCACGATGTAGTGCAGACGCTCGCCCTGCTCACCAGCTTCCCATTGGGCCAGCGGCCTGAAGCTGCCCGGCTCATAGACCCACTGCACCTGACGGGCGGCGTTGCCATCGGCCCGGTAGCTTTGTTGCTGCACCAGCTGGTCACCGTCCCAGCGATAGTGGACGCGGGTTATCGCGGTGAGTTGGCTCACCTGCCCCTCCCGCTCCTTGCCGATACGCCGACCAAAGGGGTCATAGCGGTAACGCCAGCGGCTGCCATCGGGCAAGATGACCCGTTGCAGGCGGTCAAAGCCATCCCACTCAAATTGAGTGGTCTGAGGCCGGAAACCGGGGCGTGATACCACCTTCTCACTGAGCCGTCCGCACTTGTCGTAGCGGTACTGATTGGGGCCTATCTGGCTGACCCTGCCCGCTGCGTCATAACGGCGCAGGGGCTCGGCCTGCGCCTGCTGGCTGGACAGCGGTTGCCCATCGCTGGGCAGAATATGGGAGAGCTCGCAGAGGTTCAGTTCGCTGTCATAGCCAAACAGCCGGGCCTGACGCTCGTGACCGCGCTTGCTGCGCTCGGCCACCACCTGGCCGTTGCCATTGAGCTTCCAGCCCTGTTCGCCCCAGTGGCTGTCGTTAACCCCAACTAGGCGGTCGAGGGCATCATACTGGTAGTGACGCGACAGGGTGTCTGGCACAGCGCCACTCGCCGGCACCAGGGATTGAGAGAGCAATAACCCGGTGGCGCTCCACCCTTGATTGAGGGCAAACCCGGCCTCGCTCAGGCGCACCAGCTCGCGCCCTTGCCGGTCGTGGGCAAACTGCAGGGGCTGGCGGCTGCCCACGGTGAGCTGGGTCAGTCGCCCTTGCTGCCAGGACAGCCCCAACGGCGCCAGCAAGCCAGTGATGGCTTCACGCTGCCCCGCCTCGCCATAATGGCTCTCTATCGTCTCGCCATTGACGCGCTCGCAGACCACCCGGCCCAGTGCATCCCACTCGTATTCCACCACCGCATCGGCGTTGCTGGCCCGCAGCAGACGACCGGCGGCATCATAAGCAAAGTGGGTTTCACTCTCTTTTGCCCTCGCCGTCGGGTCACTATGCTCGCCCTGGGCACGCCAGGCTTCAATTCGAGCCAGTCGCCCCAACACATCATAGTGATAGTGCAGCTCGCGATGATCCGGTGCCCGGCGCAGTACCAACTGCCCCGCCACATCGTAACGGTAGTCATAACGACGCCCGTCATAGTGCACTTCCGCTGCGACCCGGCCGCAGGCATCAAACTCATAGCGCCAGTGATGCCCCTGACTGTTGGTGACACCGGCAAAATCGCTCTCGGCGTTGTAGTGATAGCGGGTAGTGGCACCCAGCGGGTCGGTTACGCTCTGAAGGTTGTCAAAGGCGCCATAGGTCAGTTGGTGGTGATGGCCCAGCGCATCGGTCAGCCGAATCAGATTGCCTTCGATGTCGTAATCAAAGCGACTCTCGGTACCATCTTCATAGATGACCTTGCTGGGTTGCCGGGCGTGGTGACGATACTCCCAGCGACGTACCAGAGCTCCTTGTTCGCCCTCCTGATAACGGGCGACCAGACGGTCTTGCTGGTCATAAACAAACCGCCAGGGGGTACCGCTAGCCGGCTCGAACCGAACCGGCAGCCCTTGTTCCCCATAATGCCACTGGCTACGCTGACCGATCGGGTCGGTCACCGCGGCCAGCAAACCCTGAGGGGTATACTCATGACGCCAGCATTGCCCCAGCGGGTTGGTCACCCCTTCAACGAGCCCCTGAGGGTTATAGCTGTATTGCCAGGGCTGACCGAGCGGGTCGATATAGGCCAGCAGCCTGCCCGCATCATCGTAGCCATAACGGTGGGCACTGCCATCGGGCAAGGTCACGCACGTCACTTGTCCCCACGCATTGCGTTCAAACTCGGTGCGCTGGCCCAAGGGGTTGACCAGTGCCGCCAACTGATTGTTCACCCATTCAAAGCGGGTTTCGCCGCCATCCGGCTCACGGCGCAGCAGGATATTGTTGCGCTCATCGCGCACATAGGCGGTGACGCCACCAAAAGCGCTGTGGTAATAGCTGGTGAGGTTGGCATCGTCATAACGGAAATGATCTTTCCAATAGCCGCCCGCACAGCGGTTGGCCAGACAACGGCCTTGCGAGTCATAGTCGTGTTCGACCCAGGTTTGGGCGAGGTCACTCCAGCGGGTGAGCCACCCTTGCGGTGAGTATTGGTAATCAAAGCTGCGTCCGGCACCCGCCCTGACCCGCAGTAAGGCGCCGCTGTCGTCATATTCATAACGGGACAGCTCGCGAGGTGGGTCAAACTCCGACACCACCAGGGTAAGCGCAGAGACATTGCGCCCCTGATGGCTGACCCGAATATGGCGACCATCAGCCAACAAGACGCGCACCAGGCGACCCCGCTCCCACACCCAACTTACCCGGTTGCCACAGGCATCACTCATGGATGTGAGATAAAGGTGGGGGCCACGGGCATGCTCGAAGCCATAACGACGACCATCCAGATGGTGCAGTTGCAGCAGACCTTCGAAGCGGGTCAACCGCCACTCGGGGTTGGAGGGGCTGTGTGCCCACTCACCTTCGTCAGGCAGGGTAAAGAAGGCCTGGTTGAACTCGCCATCGGTGAAGATGACCATGCCCTCTTGCAGCTCCAGCGACATATCCCATTCCGTGCGCCAGAGAGTCCCCAGAATACCCGGACGACGTTGCCCGCCAGAGCGGTAGTAACGGGCCAATCCGACCGGCAACAAGCTAGCCAGGCGCCAATCTTCGCGCTGTTCAAACACGAAACCGGTGGCCATATCGACTGGCTCACCTTCCTTTTGGCACGTTTTTGTGGAAGCGCAGTTATTACCATCGGCCTGTCCAGCGCGGGTCTTTTCGGCTGGTGTTTTACCTGCATCATGTCCCTCGCCCTTGTTGCGACCGGCATTAAAGCCTTCTGGCAATTCGGCGCGCCCCTTAGCCCGAGGTGAACCGGTAACACGGGTCACCACCTTGCCAATAAACTCGTCAAATTTCGCAGCGATATAGGCAAGGGATGCATCAAATTTTGCCGAGAGTTTTTCCAGTGCATGGATAATCCCGGTGATTTGCTCCTTCATCATGGCAATTAGCCAGCGGTTGCTGGCAGGGTCTATCAGCATTTTCTTCAATGCCGCAATCACCTGCTGCAAAATGGCTTTGGCTTTTTGACCATATTTCTTTATCTCGGCTCGCAGCTTCATCAGCCCTTTAATCAGATTGCCATCAGACAGGCTGCGAATGGTTTTGATGGCAAACTGAATTGACTTCCTATCGCCCAGTTTCAATGCCTTTATAATAGCTTTGCCACTGACCTTGATGGCATCACCAAAGCCGGGGATAACCCCTATCAAACACAGTGCTCCTTCTGCCAAGTGCAGATTGTCATCCAGCTTTGCTGGCTCCTTGTAGGAGACGTAACCCCACTCACCAATCGCATACAGGTCGATGACCTGACCGACCACAGGAACAAAACCCAGCAGTACTTCACACACCAAGAGTACCGCTTCATTGCTACTGGCCTTGTCACCCAATTCAGCGGCAAGACTGTGGTGTATCTTGTTGACCGCTACTTTAAGATCGCGGCTGCCTTTATTAATTTTTTTATCCAGCGCCCAAAAGCGCTTGTAAGCCTGGTTGTACTTATCCGGGACACTATTGAAAATTCCACCGAGCATGCCGACGTTATCGACATCCACCTCATCTGCATCACTGTCAGAGGCGTCATACTCAATCAACCCTTGTTGTCGCAAAATGAGAAACAGTGTGAAGTATTCACCAGCCAGCGCGGCATAAGCGGGATTGGATTGAAACACCGGGTTATTTTGTAGCGTTTCCTTGGGTTTAAATTCGTCACTTCCTTCTTCCAATAACAACTCGAAGGTGCCACACCCCATATCATAAATTCGACACAGCCCCTTGCTATCCGTTTTTCCTTTTATAACAGTCTTGTTACTGTCGGTCAGTACAAACGGTGCATTGGGAACAGGTTTACCATCATCATAGTGATAATGAATAATCACTTCGCAACCACATTTCACGCAACCACCAGAGATGATGTTATCGGTTGAGAAGTTTTTTTTGGCTGCTTCATCACTGGACAGCAAACTAGCCGTTTTATTTTTACTCATGATCCCCTCAACCTATCCCTTATCCAACTCGCAAAGTGCTTGCTCAAATAACCTGTCCATGCGGCTTTGTTGCCCAATCAATTCTGCAGGCTCTGCCATGATTTTTTTTGCCCAGGGAAGCGCCATAAACCCTGCAGGCATTTCCAGCTTTAAACTCAAGAAGCGAATAACATCCTGCTGATTTTTGAACCCATGGGCGAATGCCTCTTGTTCACCCTCCTTGATGAAAGAGAACAACTGCTCTGATTGCCACCCCTTAACCACCGGATGATGTGCCTGGATATGCTCGATATACTCATCGTGCGCAACGCTATCTGACAGCGAGTTCAATGCAGTCCACTGTGCGGGTGATAACTGTTGCGGTGCATGCCCTGCAAGGTCATGTTCTACCCGTTCAATGAGCTGGAGATACTCACAACCGCCCTCCGGCGACATATCGATGATGGTGGCAACGGGACCAAACAGCGCTGTAGCCTCAGCTGGAGAGCTTACCGTTAAGAGGGGCTTGACCACCTGCCAGTCACTGAGCCGCAATATGGCAGTTTCATTTTCAGGGGTTGTTATCCAGGACCACTGGCGCAGATGTGCAAGCAATGCTTGCAACTGTTGTAGCGGCGTATAGGCCAGCATGAACCAGTCGAGTTGGAGCAGCAGGCCCCAGCCTGGTTGATGGATGACAAGGCGCTGGAGCTCTGGCCAATTCTGTCGATGAACGGGGATGAGATAGGGGGAGATAGTGCTATGCAGCTTTCCCGTCTCTCCCCAATACAGCCTGGTCTGCTCAAGGCTGCCGCCCCATTTTTCTGCCAAGCCAGGCACAGCCTCGTTGATGGCCGCTTCGGCAAACATGAACAAACCTTGCCCATCAAGCAACTGCTGCCACTCATCATCCCGATACTTGCCAGATATCATCACCTTGTTTGCCTTCACGTCTTACGCTCCTTTGTCGTCAGCCAGGCCAAACATCCATTCACGTCGATGGAAATTGGCCCGTGAATCACTGGCCAATGCAACATCCATCTTGAATTTTTTAATGGCCATCGATAACGAATAGTGAGAAACCAATTTAATAAACTGAGGGTGCCGATAATAATCCGAACCGATGATCCAGCGGTGTGCTGACCATGACTCCCACTCATCCTCAGATGCAGTGGGATACAACTCACTTGCCAAGAGAATACCGCTTATGAAGCGCTGCTCCAGCCATGTTATATCCAGTAAAAATGGATAGTATTCGCTGGCTCTGACGAATAAGGCTTTGGTCAAATGTTGATAACGCGCCTGATTGGTCAGTACGCGATAAATGTCGGTACTCAACCTGTTTTCATATACTTGTGACGATATATTTCTGAACGAGACTGACGTACTGACACACTCAAACTGTGAGGTTGAATAGCATGTATCGACTATCTCGGGAATATATATATCCATAAAAGGAAATTCAAACTGCTGCCTCGTTGATACATCGGTCATTGTCAGCCAAGTTTTTAGCGTAGCCGGTTCATGAAAAGGGAAAAAGACATGCCGCCCATCGGGATAAAAACAAGTATGGCGAAGTAAACACGCTTGCTGCATGCCGTCTATTTCGTCTGCTGCCGTAAACAACACAACGCCCGTATCAGGGTAGTGTTGATGGGATAATAGCCACAACAACAGACTTTCTGTTGCTGAACCTTCTTTTATAGAAAGCAATAGTAATTCAGTAACCGGATAGCACTGCACACCATAGTCATTGGGCAATAGCCGCCACTCTCCCTGGCATTGTCGATACAGGGATTTCCAATAAGTGATGCCACCTTCGAGCCTGCTGAGGTCAATAATGGCATACACATTAGCAGTCTCATTTCGGACTATATCGAATATAGGTAATGACATTAGTACCACTTGTCTAACTATTAAGTTAATTGGCGGTTTTTATCATATTTGAATATGATAAATTGATTAGTAATGAGAAGGGCGGTAAAGATATTGGGGAGATGGTGTCGGTAAAATCACAAAAAACATTACCTTCAATGTCGAGGTTATAGGGCAGTCTTTCCTGCCCCATTTGTCTCACATCACTATATCTTCTCTCCTCGGGCCCAACGTTCGCGTACTTCGGCAGGTGTCAACGGGGGAAATTTCACGCCATTGTCAATCAAAAATTGTTTTACCTTAAGAGCCCAAGGGTACTGAGGAGAGGACTTATCCATCAGTGACAGACTATCTTCTACCGAGAAAGCTAAATCAGAGCCCCCGCTGTCTCTCATCCGGTAATCAGCTCCATGCTGCAGCAGCCAGTAAACAACTTCATATTGATTGATATAGGCTCCATACAATGCGCTGTTGCTACCTGGACCATCAGTCAAATTAAGATCTGCACCACGTTCCACCAATAACTTGATATCAGCCCAGCGCGTCTCTCCGATGGCATTAAATATTGCGGGGACACCGTTCTCCCCCAACGAATTAGGATCTCCGCCTGCATCCAATGCGACCTCCAGAAGTTCTGGATATTTGGAACCCGCAACAGAGCTCACAATATTTTCACCGAATCCATTCTTATAGTTGGGATCGGCACCTACTTTAAGAGCAAGTTTTACAACCCTGTAATCCTTAGTCTCATAAACTAACCAGAGTAGTGGTGTTAACCCTTCTTCTCCCTGGATATTGAGATTGACCCCTTGCTCAATCTGACGACGGGCTGCGGCTTCATCACCACGTTGGATGGCTTCCAGCACTTTCACTACCGGGGCGGGGAAAAACTCACTGGCTTGCATACTTTTTCCTCCCACTTGGCATGCCGATAACATGCTCAGTATGGCGCCCCATAAACTCATCAGGCAGTATTTCGGCCTCAAGCTAGACCTTCTCACCCTTGGCCCAGCGTTCGCGTACTTCAGCTGGCGTCAGTGGGGGAAATTTAATACCTTTATCTACCAAGAACTGTTTTACCTTAAGTGCCCAAGGGTACTGAGGAGAGGACTTATCCATCAGTGACAAGCTATCTTCTACGATGTAGGCCAGATCGGCGCCTACAGCAGCTCGTATCCTAAAATCGGCGCCATGCTGTAACAACCAGTAGACAACTTCATATTGATTGATAAATGCACCATATAACGCACTATTACGGCCAGGACCATCAGTTAAATTAAGATCTGCACCTCGTTCCACCAATAACTTGATATCAGCCCAGCGGGTCTCACCGATAGCATTGAAAATGGCCGGCTCACTATTCCTGTCCAGTGAGTTTGGGTCACCTCCTGCATCTAGGACAACCTGAAGCAGTTCGGGATATTTAGAGCCCGCAACAGAGCAAACAGCATTATCACCAAATCCATCTTTATAGTTGGGATCTGCTCCCACTTTTAGGGCAAGTTCAACCACCTTGTAGTCTTTGGTCTCAAGGATTAGCCATAATAACGGGGTAATGCCCTCTTCATCTTGAATATTGAGGTCAACCCCCTGCGCAATTTGACGACGGGCTGCGGCTTCATCACCACGTTGGATGGCTTCCAGCACTTTCACTACCGGGGCGGGGAAAAACTCACTGGCCTGCATACTTTTTCCTCCTACCTGGCATGCCGATAACAAACCCAGCACTCCTACGCAGAGCACTTTTAAACGAGATAACCATATCATTTTACTCCTCCAAGTTTGCTGGTAATAGTGCCGATATCCTCACTCTTCTGCGCTTCAATCCCGGCAATCACTTGATCCATACCATGGCGAGCTATGGGATTTCCCCCTTGCGAGGGCAAGGGTAACATCTTGCCTGCAGCTGGGGGGAGAGCCCCCCCTGCTAACAGCATTCCCCCCAAGACACCACCAACCGCCGCACCGCCTGACCCGCCCAATGCACCGCCAATCCCGGCAAACAGGGTAGGCACAGCCAGTTTCCCCACTCCTTGCACCATGGTAAGCACTTCACCATCCACCGCCTGGGTTGTGATCAGCTCACCTACTTTGTCCAGAGGCAGACCTCCCTTACGACTCACTGTATTGGCATGTAACCCGGCCGCGTTGAATGTGTACCCTGGTAAGCCGCTAACACCAACTCCCGCTGAAGCCAATCCTCCACCCAATGAATGGCCAACCGCGACAAGCGACGAAGATGGCGAATCCACCGCAAGTTGCACTTGCCGCGCCAAATCCATTGCCTGATTGTATTGCTTGGTTTCCGAACCAACCCCCTGAGCCCCATTGGTCATCCAGTCCATCTTACCGGTCACCGCGTTGTTGGTGCCTCGATAGGTGAGCATGGTCTCGTTGTTAATGGAGGATTTGAACAGGGCGGAACCAAAGCCACTCTTTTTATCGGTAAAAACAGCTTTTTCCAGGCCGGGTATTTTTTTGGTATCTAACTGAGAAAGGCCAACAGGAGCCGTAGGCAAGCCAGTTCGCGCACCGCGATTAAATTCATCAACGGCATAGACATACTGCGCAGCCTCAGCACGCAAGATACTGTCATTGTTAAAGCCCAAGCGTTTACCTGCATCTGCCAATCCCGGCACCTTGGCTGCACGCTCGGATAATTGTTTGCGCGCCTGATAGCGCAGCTTACGCTGTGCCTCTGTCAAGCTTTTCTCCACCTCTGGCAAGGCGACGGGAGCAGCCCATTCCAGCAATGTTTGCCATGGCACCAACATGGGCGAGAGCGCCAGCAAGGGCAGCCGTTTTTTGGCCGTCTGCTCAGCACAGCTTTTGGCGGGAGATTGATAGGGACTATCCCCGATGATCACATTGCCACTGCCTGCTGCAACGGAGCCGCCACAGCCGATGGCATCCCCCACCCTTGCTGCAGCCTTGCCGTTGATAAACACATTGCTGGAACCACCGGAGATGGCGCGACTATGAATGCCATGGGGCATGTTGGGACAAGGGCAAGCATGGAGCAGCACGGCATCCCCTTTACGTGCTGCAGGCTTGCCATTGATGATGACATCCCCACTACCAGCAATGATGGGGGTCGCCGGAAAACAGCCATGACCGGCACAGCTATCACCTAATCGGGCAGCACTTGGCATAATGACTCCTTAACGACGATCCGGTGCATCCGGCAGGGTGGGCTTGTTGGGTGCCTCCGGTTCGATGGCGACAGGAGCTGTACCTGCACCAGGTGAACCGCCATCGTTGATCTTGACCACATTGCCCGAGATGGTCACTCCCGAGCCATCAAGCTTGATAAAACCACCTGGCCCCTTGATGGTCAGCGCTTGCCCCGCCTCCAACACAATGTCAGTGGCTTTGAGATAGCTGTCTGTACCCACCACCACACGTTGATGTGCCCCAACGACCACCTCTTCTCCACCAGAAATAGAGGTCTGGCGGCTACCATCCAGATGAGTGATCTCGCCCCCACCGATGAAGCGTTTGAATGAAGCCATCACTTTTTGCACAAAGTGGCGACCGATCAGCTGGTGATGATCCTGCCCAATTTGCTCAACATCATCTTGCGCCACTGTACGATGGCTATGGCGGTCCACTCGCTGGAACTGGTCCTGGTTGACCGTCAAATGCTGATCCAGTCCCACGCTTTGGCGATGGATATGGTTGATGACCACATCCATGTCTTTTTGGGCATGGATGTAAATCTGCTCTCTCGATGCTTCATCTTCAAAACGCAGCTCGTTGAAGCCTTGGCCCTTATGTGTGTCGGTTCGCAGCAGTGTCCGTGTTTTATGTTCGGGCAATACATAGGGGGTTTGGTTGGTGGCGTGATAAGTCCGCCCTGTCACGATGGGCTGATCCGGATCTCCTTCGAGGAAGCTCACTATCACTTCGTGACCGATACGCGGCACCGCCATCATGCCATATTGGCCACCCGCCCATCCCTGGCTGACACGCACCCAACAAGAACTTTGGTCGTTGTTGGCACCATAGCGATCCCATGGGAACTGCAGCTTGATCCGACCATATTTGTCGCAATAAATCTCTTCACCGGAAGGCCCCACGACTGTGGCAATTTGGGGACCATCCACCATGGGTTTATGTGGTAAGAGCGGTCGCCAGGTTTGCAGCGCTTTCACAACCGAGAACTCATTGGTCACCGTTGTCGCACCATCTCCGCCTTCTTCTTCCAGTGCTTGGGGCTGCTTGCCGGTATGAACAATGCTGACGATTTGCCAATCGGTATTCAAGGCAGCATTTGGGTGCTCACTTAATGCAAAAGTCTGGCCCGGCAACAGCGCCGCACAGTTTGATTGGCCTCGGCTTGCCATTGCATCCCTGCGCAGTGCATCAAGCCGATACTGGGTAAACGATTTGCCACTGGGGTCTTGCTTGAAGCGTCCTGGGTAGTCGAAGTGCTGATAGGTATCGCGCTGGTGCTCCAGCTCGGCCCCCATTTTCTTGTGGGACAAGGCATAGGCCGGGGTCTTGAAGCTGTAATCCTTGAGTTCAACTTCAGCCTGACGCACTGCTTCTCGATAGTGGAACTGACGAACGTAAGGCCCTTGTTCTAGTGAGCGGTTGCCCAAATTGAAGAAGAGCGTAGGTCCATCAGTGAGTGCAGCAGTATCATCGGCGAACACGAGCCGATGCTTGCCAGCTTCAAACTCATGAAAGTAGAACATCCCCTCTTCTGCGGCGAGGCGATTAATGAATTCAAGATCGGACTCCCGGTACTGTACGCAGTACTCCCGCTGAGCATGGGCGTTTTTGAGTGCAAAGGCGTAATCAGTAATGCCATGCTCTTGTAGCAGGGCGCCAATGATCTCTTCCGGCTTTTGGGCCTGGAAAATACGGGCATTATGACGCAGACCCAATCGCCACAGCGCTGGTTTGACTTCCATGCTGTAGCGCGTTCGGCGAAAACCGCTGTCGCCTTGTTCGAACTGACTCACCACACCGTTCACACGTCGCTGCAACTCGCCGTTGTACCACACCAGCAACTCACAAGGTTGATCCAGTACCGCACCAAAATCGATATCCGGCTGACTACTCGCCAGTTGCAATGAAAGGGTGAACGGATCGCTTAATGCCTCATGCAACGTAAAACTTGCCACAACAAACGTGGTGGCAGGCAGCGCGCCCACCTTAACGGTGAATTGCAATCCGGTCTGATTAGCCATGATATCTCCCTATCACCTTTCGAAACTGCGCCAGAAACCTGTCAAAACACCACGCTACCGCCCTCTCCGGTACACAAGCGGTCACCAAAGATAAGTAACATGACGGGTAATACGATGTGTGTGTCTGCATAACAGAACACTCCTTATTACTTTGCCATCCCTCCGCACTCACCAGCAGGGCATCAAACCCCGGCAGGGGGATGGCAAAACAGAAAAGCTCCAGCCAACCCGTTGGCCAGGCTGGAGAAAATGCACAGTACAAGAAGCCGGTTGAACAACCGGCTCAAAGACACATTACTACTTACAAGGAATACCAAAGTACCGAAGCAAGGCTTACGCCTCGATGGGGGCGCGCCAGTCGTCCGCACCGGAAGTACCGGCAACGGTGTGCTCCCAGTCGATCTTGCGGTAAGCCATGGAGACCTGGATAAGCTGGGTGAAGTCAGACTTCGCCGGGTCCTGGCAGTGCGGCATCTGGCAGTCGATGTCAACGATGGTGGCATCGGTCAGCACGGTAGAGAAGAAGTGCTCCTGCTTGCCTTCAACGGAGGTGCGGTACCACTTCAGGGTCACTTTCGGCAGCATCTCGCCGGA
>NZ_JBFODG010000009.1:0-3815 GCF_040908215.1 Aeromonas sp. R5-4
GAGGGATGGCATCAGCGCGATAGTTGCCCCACAGCCGCTGTTCACCACGCCAGATAATGTCACCGGCTTCGCTGCACAGCTCGCGGGCGGTGCCCGCCACATCCGTCACGATGTAGTGCAGACGCTCGCCCTGCTCACCAGCTTCCCATTGGGCCAGCGGCCTGAAGCTGCCCGGCTCATAGACCCACTGCACCTGACGGGCGGCGTTGCCATCGGCCCGGTAGCTTTGTTGCTGCACCAGCTGGTCACCGTCCCAGCGATAGTGGACGCGGGTTATCGCGGTGAGTTGGCTCACCTGCCCCTCCCGCTCCTTGCCGATACGCCGACCAAAGGGGTCATAGCGGTAACGCCAGCGGCTGCCATCGGGCAAGATGACCCGTTGCAGGCGGTCAAAGCCATCCCACTCAAATTGAGTGGTCTGAGGCCGGAAACCGGGGCGTGATACCACCTTCTCACTGAGCCGTCCGCACTTGTCGTAGCGGTACTGATTGGGGCCTATCTGGCTGACCCTGCCCGCTGCGTCATAACGGCGCAGGGGCTCGGCCTGCGCCTGCTGGCTGGACAGCGGTTGCCCATCGCTGGGCAGAATATGGGAGAGCTCGCAGAGGTTCAGCTCGCTGTCATAGCCAAACAGCCGGGCCTGACGTTCGTGACCGCGCTTGCTACGCTCGGCCACCACCTGGCCGTTGCCATTGAGCTTCCAGCCCTGTTCGCCCCAGTGGCTGTAAAAAAACACCGGCAATATATCGGTGTCAGGTATTTTCCTAAGGAGTTAATTGTTTTTTTGAGAAATTGAGAATGTATCAAAAAAACAATCAGTTATTTATAGTGTAATCGTAATTGATTTTTTTATATCCCTTCGGAGGCAATGCCAATTCTGGATATAATATTGATTTTTGCTTATCCCAGTTAACGCCTGCTTTATAAAAATTAACTATTCTCTCACGAATAATGTCTGGCTGCCCAATCATACTGAGGCATTCATATGAATATAGTATATCAGCATGTACATCTGGTTCTAAAGTAGATATAAGCACGTCTGTATTACATGGGTCGTACACTTCGCCATGCCTCACAAGTCGGAGTCCAGGAAGTCCTGTAACCGCCCTTTTCTCTGAAGAAAGTGACAAGCTCAACAATTTTCTAGGGCGACGGTTGATTTTCACAACATTCGTTACCTCTGATGAAAAGAGACCTAGTAACCTATGTGCCGCAACAACAATGGTGAATAAAATGGGGGCTGCACTGAGATCTTCACCTTCCCATGAGTTATTTTCTCTCATGTTGTCGAAGACATCCATACAACAATCTTCTCTCAACTGAGCCAAAACGTATCCATACTCCGGCACTTCAATAGAGAAAACAGTATCAACTTGTAAATCTTTTTTCCTAACGACCATATTAGCCTGCCCTCTTAACACCCTTTTTTAGGTGGTTTGTTGTTATGCTCATCCGCCTTACGTAAATACTCATCCCTTCTAGGGTTGTTTGTCCCTACAGGATTTTGTTTGATGTAACTTGCGCCAGACTCGCCGTTTCTCGGCGCCGTGTTTTCTGACCTTCCACTCGCTTTCACCAAATACCTTCAGCCCGGTTGAGTCGATAACAAAACCGGTAACACGTCCTTTTGGGGGCTGTCGATAAGCCACCGTCACCTTGCTGACGCAGCTATAGTCCGGTGCGCACAACGGTACATTCATCAACTCGAACAGGGAGTCGAGTAGTCCCTGAGTGGCCCGCACAGAGTGAGGTTGAAAATCCCCTTGAGCATCAGGAAGGTTGAGATGGTCTGGTCTGTGTAGAGCTGGCTGCGGCCCCGCCGCCCGTGATGCCGTGGTGGAACCAGTTATTCATTGCAGCAGCATCAACCCAGAAGGTGAGAGAGCCATGAGAAATAAGAGACATTTGGTGATGGGGTGAGGCGACGTGCCCATGATGCAGACTTGAAGAGGATAGTGGTGATCAAATCGCCGAGTCCTCAGCTAACTCCATTCAAGCTGCATCGATTTGGGCAACAACACCACTTATACTCTAAAAAATTAACAACCTAGAAAACCTATTTTAAGCTATAACAATTCTTTTATCTCAGTTGCATCACCACCAACATTAGCCATTATTTCTTTGTAAAATGAGGTGAAGTTATCACATAGCCTGTATACATCACCTTCTTCATTTTTTTCTTTGCGTTCAGCATGCTCTCCAGAGTGCAAGTGCGTTCTATCCCAATAATAAACAGAATCATCAACACCAGAGCATTCAATAAAAAACATATTGCCACCGGGGTCTGCGCCAATAATAAACGGCCTGTTAAACCCGACTATTTCCTCCCTGAACTGATTGGCATAATTCAGATCGAGTAGCGGATTTGAAGTTTTTATTCCATACATTTCCTGAAAATCAATAACTCCATCATCAACTTTCATAAAAGGAATGGTGCAGTATGAATTGGCGCTAATAAAAACACCATTAACACTTAATAGGTAACTCTCATAATCAAGTGGGAAAATTAGCCCATAGATGCTCTGAATATGTTTCACATCTTGCATGCTAATACCTAAGGATAATTTAATTGCCATTTTCACTTTCTCATGTTAGCAGGATCTTTTCTTAATATTAGATGCTCCACCTCTATGGGTAAATTCTGCATGAATATCTTTTGGTACTTCTTGCATAGTGGTCCCATTCTGATGGTGGTGCCAAGTATTTTTAGTGTAATCAGCTGTACCATTTGGTGCAAGCGCATCGGCCTTACCAAAATCTCCAGAGGGTCCCCGCCCATGATTTCCCCTTAAATCAGGCACATCAACCTGTTGCGTTGAAAAAGGTCCAAAATCAGGATACCCACTGGGATATCTTACCGTTGTACCTGCTGCATTTTGATATACCCATGTACCGTCAAGCTCATTCCATAACGTACCTCCTTTATCCAGCCATTTAGCAGGATCGGGAGAATTAAGTGGCTTTTCACCAAATAATCCCAATGGGTCAATCCAAGTCAGCGGGTTATGCACATATCCCTGTGGCCTCAGCCCTCCTGCAAAACCTATTGGGTCTGGCGAGATATATTGCCCCAACTCAGGATCAAAGTAACGGTGCCGGTTGTAGTACAGCCCCGTCTCCTGGTCATAAATCTGACCCTGATAGCGCAGCTCGCAGTAGGTCTCGTCGTTGGCCGCATCCCCAAGGAAGCGCCTGAGCGGTTGAGGGATGGCATCAGCGCGATAGTTGCCCCACAGCCGCTGTTCACCACGCCAGATAATGTCACCGGCTTCGCTGCACAGCTCGCGGGCGGTGCCCGCCACATCCGTCACGATGTAGTGCAGACGCTCGCCCTGCTCACCAGCTTCCCATTGGGCCAGCGGCCTGAAGCTGCCCGGCTCATAGACCCACTGCACCTGACGGGCGGCGTTGCCATCGGCCCGGTAGCTTTGTTGCTGCACCAGCTGGTCACCGTCCCAGCGATAGTGGACGCGGGTTATCGCGGTGAGTTGGCTCACCTGCCCCTCCCGCTCCTTGCCGATACGCCGACCAAAGGGGTCATAGCGGTAACGCCAGCGGCTGCCATCGGGCAAGATGACCCGTTGCAGGCGGTCAAAGCCATCCCACTCAAATTGAGTGGTCTGAGGCCGGAAACCGGGGCGTGATACCACCTTCTCACTGAGCCGTCCGCACTTGTCGTAGCGGTACTGATTGGGGCCTATCTGGCTGACCCTGCCCGCTGCGTCATAACGGCGCAGGGGCTCGGCCTGCGCCTGCTGGCTGGACAGCGGTTGCCCATCGCTGGGCAGAATATGGGAGAGCTCGCAGAGGTTCAG